>JAZRKG010000090.1:0-1526 GCA_045646185.1 Butyrivibrio sp. | reverse complement strand
CCAGTATGGAAGAAAATGATACTGCAGGGAACAAATGACATATGGTCAGAAGAAATAGATCTCAGTTGAGAGTAGGAAATACCATTCCGGATATCAGAAAAAAGGGTTTTCGATTGTATTCGTCCAAATTGTTGACAAATCGTCCGAATTTAACTAAAATCGGACGAAAAGAATGATTCCCGGACGAAAGGGAGGAAATATGCGCAACTTTGACTATACTAAACTGGCAAATAGAAAATGGGATAATGATATTCTAAATCTTGTTGCCAAGATACATGAATGTAAAGGAAGGCAAGATCTTTTTATAAGGCAAAAGCCCGTTGAACTTGACCGATTAACAGAGATAGCCAAAATACAGAGTACAGAAGCATCTAATAAAATCGAAGGCATAGTAACTACTGATGCCCGAATGAGACAATTATTTGCGGAAAAAACTACTCCAAGGAATAGGGAAGAGGATGAAATCATGGGATACAGGGATGTGTTGAATACCATTCATGAGAACCACGACTTCATCCCGATAAAAACAGGTTATATACTTCAACTCCATAGGGATCTTATGAAAAGGTCAGGGGTTTCGTATGGAGGTCACTTTAAGAATGTGCAAAACTATATAAACGAATCCAGAGAGGACGGTTCCGTTATAACAAGATTCATTCCGGTATCCCCTCATGAGACAGCTGCTGCGATTGAGGCTATTTGTGAAGCATACGCAGAAGCACTTTCGAAAGAAGAAGTCGATATGCTTCTGGTTATACCGGCCTTTATCTGTGACTTTCTGTGCATTCATCCGTTTAATGATGGAAACGGGAGAATGAGCAGGTTGCTGACGCTGCTCTTGCTATATCAAAATGGTTACAGTGTAGGTAAGTACATAAGTATAGAAAAACGCATAGAGAAAACAAAAGACCGGTATTATGACGTTCTCGAAATGGCTGATGAAAAATGGCATAAAGAGGAGAATGACCCTACACCGTTCATTCGCTACATGCTTATGGTTATTCTGGCATGTTACACAGAATTTGAAGAGAAAGTCGGAATTATTGAAGACAAAGGAATAAGAAGTTCCGCATATGATATTGTCAAAAAGTATACAGGACAAATCATAGGCTCTTTCACCAGTAAGGATGTAATTATAAACTGTCCGAGCATCGGAAGAACGGCAGTACTGGATTCTCTAAAGCAACTCGTTAATGAAGGTAAGATAATCAGGCATGGAGCCGGCAGAAGCACATATTATGTGAGAGCCGATGCAAATGAATGGCTTTCAGATTAGTTTGGGTACAAAACCCCCTTGGAATTTCAACGTTTGTACGCTTCTGACATCTTCGAGTCCCATGTCCTCCGCCAGAAACTGGGAGCTATAAAGGCTCCCTTTTTTATTGTTTTTGTAATTGAGCAAAGGCCTCCTTCAAGAAGGAGGCCTTTTATGAGTGTCACTAATTCCTATTACAAAAGTCAGAAGGGGCTTGACAAAAGGAAAGAGGTTAGTTATAACTAACATTAGTTAAGGATATCTAACAATA
>JAZRKG010000089.1:0-2652 GCA_045646185.1 Butyrivibrio sp. | reverse complement strand
GTGCTGCCATACCTGCGCCTGCAATAATTACCTTGTATCCTCTTTCCTCTGCACTTTTTGCATACTCAAAAAATTCATCTGGTTCTCTGTGCGCAGAGATGATGTTCATCTCATATGTTATTCCAAGCTGATCCAGAATATCAGCTGCTTTGGCCATGACCTGCATATCAGAATCAGAGCCCATTACAATTCCCACTTGTGCCACGTTCTTTTCTCCTCTTTAATTCTTATTTTAGTATTCCTATCTAAACCATACCACAATATGTTGGGCATAGCTAGTAGTAATTGTTACAAAATTGTTACAATATTAACTGTATGTTAATGGATCTTATTCCTCATCCAAAGGCTTGTTCAGTTCCTCAGTTCCAGGAAGAACAAATCTGCCCTTTTCGATGATTGTAACCTTGCTTCCATCCGGAAGCACTGCTGAAAGTTCGCCCAGCTCGTCATATGGAATGGTAATATCGGTATGGCATCCAAAATAAGCCTTATCCGGAGACTCATTCCTTAAAGCGGATATTTCATTTTCTCTGGCAATAATACTCTTGCCATCAGGGTTGTAAGTAACCAGGTCTTCCTCGTGTGAATAACAGGTATCACCCACTGCAAAATGTGGTCCTGTCTTTTCTGCAATAAGGATCGGCAGCTTGGCAGCTATGCCAAATTTCCTTGCCATTACATAGGCTGTGGTATTGGTACCAATTGCAAATTCACCAAGCGGAAGTGTTTCGTGATTGTACAAAACGTTGTCGCTTATGTACTTTCTGCCTTCGTTTTTATCTTCAAAGTTGTCGCAGCTATAATCAGCGATTACACCGTCCTTAAATACAACTTCAAGATTCTTGTATAACAGGCCTCTAAGGTATACGCTGCTTACATGCAGAACACCTTCAGTGCCCTTTAATACAGGAGAGGTAAATACTTCTCCCACAGGAATATTAACGTCCGCTACACAGTTCTCAAAATTGGTCTCCTTTTCAGGATTATTCAACTTATGCAGCATAACCTTAATATCAGTATGGTTGTCACTCATACCCTTTACTTCGCAGTACTGCGCCTTATCAAGGGCATCGATGAGCTTTTGCTGGATTGACTGATAAAGCTTGTAATCCAGTGTATTAATACGAATTGTCTCGTTAAAAATCTCTTTAAAATCAGGTCCGATTTCCGGTATCGGGAAAGCTATGATAGTAAAGCTACGCTCTTCAGGAATGATATATTCGTTCTGGCAAAAGCTCGCCTGTATTCTGTATTCGCCAAGGAGCTTTTTCTGCTCATCTGAAAGTTTTACTGTTTCGTCCTTTTGAACAGGCTCAAATGGCTTTTCACCAAATACTTCTACAACAGCAGGGCCGCCGTAGCCTCTGGCCTGGCTCTTATACATCTCACCTGCAGACTTGATAGCCTCAAGACGTCTGTTATTATAAGTGCCGTCCATAAACAGGCCGTTATCATCCTTGTGATCGTACTCATACTGTTTGTTGGCTGTTCCTCCACTATAGCCGTTAGCCTTGGCAGCATTGGCTGAATGGAACATACTTGGATGAGCACGATAAAGAGTAGCTGTCAGACCAATCTTTTCAAAGTTCTTAATAGCAGCTCTGATCATGCGTTCAAAGCCAATAACATAATTGACGCTCACAGTCTTCTTTTTGGAAATATCCTTGCCTGTAAGCTCAAAGCCAATTCTATAGCCTTCTGTATAAGTATCAGCCATGGTCTGAATAACTTCCTCAGAGAGGCTGTTCATATGCTCTGCTGTAGCAACTTCGTTTTCAGAAACGTATTCACCATATCTATACAGATAGGAAATATCATTAAGATCACTTTCAAGAACTATATTTCTTGCATAGTCTTCTTCTCCGGCAACAATCTGCTCAAAGCGAAGCTGTCTTTCTTCCTCGGCATAATCGCAGAAGAAGTAATATAAAATATCTTTGATATCGTTGTACTTAGGAACTTCCCTTCCATCGCTGTCTGCAGAGACAAATGCTCCGTAGATCTCCAGAAACAGCTCAAGTCTGATAACTAGCTCATATAAAAGTCCTTCGTAAACGCTTGGAATAAGACTTCTAAGCTCAAAGTAGAGACAAGACAGAAGCTGACCAAACTCTTTTCCCAGCTTTTCTACAGCGTAGGAAGGATTGGCATAGCTATTATCATAGTTCTCAGGAAGTACATCCTCATATAGCTTGTGGTTTCTGGTCTTTAAATTTTCAAGGCTGTCTGTTTCTTTTTTACCTGAAACAGCCCAGTCATAGGTATCAATTATGTATAAGAGGAAATTTGCAATCTGATGAAAATAGTCATCGAACTCAGCTTTTCCCAGATGCTCCTCCTGTATACTCTGTAGTCTGTCCTTCGCAAGTTCAAAGCGCTCAAGGACAATTTCCTGCATTTCCTGATCTAACATGTATCCTCCAAAAAGTCAAACAATCGATATAGCAATTATATAAATCATAAACAGTAGAACAAGGCTGTTTATGCAAATTCCAAAGTTAGGAAAAAACTTAAATATATCTTTTTCAAGTCTTGATTTGATGCCAAGAATGAGTCCGGCAACTGAAAAACAGGCAGCCCAAAAAACAGCAGCTCCCGAGCGTACTGAGGCCTGTCCGCCTGCATTGTAAGTAAAAACAATGGCCAAAATAA
>JAZRKG010000088.1:0-1931 GCA_045646185.1 Butyrivibrio sp. | reverse complement strand
CACTATCTCTTTTACTATAGGTTCTGCAATATTCTTGGCTTCTTGTTCTGTCATATTCATTTGCCCGTTTATCCTGTTTATATAACTCACGATCACTTGCTTTGTGCTTTGAGATACTTGTTTAATTCTATCCTCGCGATGGTATCAATTCCTATAAAATGCTTGTGCAGGAATAATAAGGACACGACTACCGAGTAGCCGATCGGCAGTTCAGGATCCGGGTAATTCGGCACAAATAAAAACACAAATATCGGGTACCAGAATATAACCAGCAGTAATAATATATCAAGCAGAATAATACCGATCCATCCGCCTACACTGCGTTTTATATATCTCTTGTATTTATTATCTTCCTTGCGAATATATGTTATCTCTTTATAACCGTGGGAGCGATGACTGTCATGCCAGACAGACACAGTAATATATTGAGGATAACTTACACTCTCCCTCTTTTCGATGCGGGCAGGATGCTTCTTCCTTACCGCCCATGCTATAAGATCAATAAGGAAAAAGAACAACTGGGATCCTACGATGAAGATCACCAATACCCGTAAAAAACTAATCAAGTCGTCCATACTGATGATTATTTATACTGTGGGAATACTATCCACTACGACATTATAAGTATCGTCAGACGGAATCAATGTTCTATCCGGTCCCGACATCATTTTTTCTTTCTTTTCGAAAATACTGACCTTGCCAAAGAATAAATTCAATTCCTCAGAAATCATATAAGATCCATCATGTCCATAACCCCGGCCATCATGATAAGAGTTTGAAACAAAACGTGAGTACTCCCAAAACAAGGCTTTTATATGGTGGTCAGGAAGGTCTGCATAAGCTGTTTGCTCTGAATTCCATACAACTTCGTAAGGACATAAGAATGCTGTCAGCATAATGACAGCTATTATAACAATCAGCTTTACGCGTTTTATTGAAGTTTCCTCTGGTCTCACGGTATACAGCATCTGTACTCTGATTCCTTTTCTGGTTAGTATATCTTCCTGCTGATTTCATCGACCAAGAACCACCTTTGATCAAAGTCATTATATCATGACCCGTTAAAGTCTTTGCGCAATGGTCTTACCCTCGTCAGAAAGCTGGAAGTGTTTTTAAGATCTGTCTTCGGCCTTTATGTTCAGCACACAAATAATGATCAATCCAATGCCATATCCCATTGGTGCCAGATACCAGATATTTTCATTAATGAATACGGCTCCGGCAAAACCTGTAAGACAGAGAACGCCATTTATTAATGATACGATTCTTATCTTCTTTTTTGTTTTGTCCTTTGATGTGTCAGGAACACCCATACATATGAAAGCCAGCCCCATAAACAGTCCCCATGCAAGGTAATCTACTGCCATTTCGACTGATGGCCACTGTCCAATTTGAAAATAGAGAGGAACAGCCACACCTTCCCGCATAAGTCTTCTGGTAACAGCAATATTTACGATATGTGCAAGACCTGTCAGTGCACATACGCATGACATAAACGCCACCATCGCCGTGCGGTATGTGTCAGGAGTTGCAAGTCTTTGGCTTGTATAAAGCATTATCAAGAGTACTACCGGTCCGCTGATCACAGTCATCATTTCCCAAATTGTTAATGCTATATCGGTTTGGCTGACCACGAATGCGCCCACTGACAGAAAGTACAGTATTACAGTGATTATGCCGGTTAAAGGTATTCTTTTGCTCATTTCAATCCGCTCCATAGAATTCAGTATTTTCCTTTCCATACAGATAAGTCTGTTATATGCAATCAAGCTGGATATCTGGCTGCCTGATCAAGCGCGTCAGCTATTATGCTTTTATGGCCATCCGGAGTGGAAGGTGAAGCCAGATCGACCTGCAGTCTGCTCATTCCGTCGTACTTTTTCAGATACGGTAACAGATAAGCAAGTTTGATGATCCTATTCTGATATTTT
>JAZRKG010000087.1:0-6986 GCA_045646185.1 Butyrivibrio sp. | reverse complement strand
ATGAATGTACGCAAAATACCAAAAAATGCGCTTTACTTTTGGATTTATCTGTGATAATCTAAATTTGTTGTGGTAGTGTACTATTACAACAGAACGATTATTTTTTTATTTTTAGTGGAGGTATTACAATGAACAAAGGTACTGTTAAGTGGTTCAACAACCAGAAGGGTTACGGTTTCATCTCTGACGAGGCTGGAAATGATGTATTCGTACATTATTCAGGACTCAACATGGAAGGTTTCAAGTCTCTCGAAGAAGGCGCTTCAGTTGAGTATGATGTAATCCAGGGCGAGAAGGGACCACAGGCCGTTAACGTTAACAAGCTGTAATTAGCCTGTTAGGTAATCTTAGGATTACAGAACCGCTTTGATTATCTAATTTTGATTACTTAATCAAGCACCATTAATCAAAACTACAGTGTGCCTTGTCTTATATATAGATTTATATTTAGGAAACGCAATATTTGTAATAATGATTAATCAAATAGCCTACACCATCTGGTGTAGGCTGTTTTTGCGCTTCTTATATGATTTCAAAAATTGTCTATAGCTAAGTCCCTGCTATATCTTTAGACGTATTACTTTATCAGCTTTAACACATCTTCAAATTTCATTGGACCGCCAAATATGTCAAGAGCGCTTCCAATGGTAACATCAAGCTTTTCTTTTCCAAGAGATTTTAATTGTTCAAGGTCTTCAAGGTTGTGGACGCCGCCTGCATAGGTCATTGGAATCTTACCCCAGGCACCGAGGATAGACGATAATTCTTTTTCAATACCGTTTTGTTTTCCTTCCACATCTGATGCGTGAATCAAATATTCATCACAGTAGTCTGAGAGAAAATCAAGCGTTCTTTCATCTATTTTTTCGCTAGTGGCATTTTGCCAGCGGTCTGTAACAATCAGATATTCATCACCTATTTTGCGGCAGCTTAGATCCAGCACAAGGTGCTCTTTTCCAACCACATCTCTCAAAGCCTTCAGCCTCTCGAGATTTATTCTGCCTTCAGAAAAAACAAAGGAAGTAACGATTACATGAGTTGCTCCGGCAGCCAGAAACTCCAGAGCATTGTCAGCATTTATGCCGCCGCCCACCTGCATAGTATAGGGAGCTGCTTTTAATGCATTTAGAGCTTCACTTTTGGTATCCTGATAATACTGACTGTCAGCGTGGTTTAGCATGATAATGTGTCCGCCACTAAGGCCATTCTGCGCATAAAGCTTTGCATAATACACAGCATCTCTATCAGACACAAAGTTCTCGGATGCTTTGTCACCGTCGTCCTTTAGGCTACTTCCAACTATCTGTTTTACTTTACCATTGTGTATATCTATGCATGGTCTAAATTTCATTAGAGACTCTCCAGGTTTTCAGGTTACTCAGGCAATAACATTACTCATGTCATACATTCCAGCTGGCTTTCCAGCAAGGAACTTAGCCGCTTCCACAGCTCCTTTTGCAAAAATAGTTCTTGAATAAGCTCTATGTGAAATAGTAACAACCTCATCAAGTCCTGCAAAAATGACATCGTGATCGCCTACAATTGTGCCACCGCGAACTGCAGAGATGCCGATTTCCTTCTCAGGTCTCTTTTCCCTGCGAGTACTTCTGTCATAGACATATTCGTATTCGTTGTTCAAAGAATCGTTGATGCTGTCTGCAAGAGCGATTGCTGTTCCACTTGGTGCATCAAGCTTCTGGTTATGGTGCTTTTCAACGATTTCGATATCAAATCCTGCTGCAGCAAGTGTTGGAGCCGCATCTCTAAGAACCTTCATAAGAACATTGACACCAACAGACATATTGGCTGATTTCAAAATGGCAACCTTTGCGCTGGCATCTTTTACCTGAGCAAGCTGGTCTTCTGAAAGACCTGTTGTGCACAGTACTACTGGAATCTGCTTTTCCACAGAATATTTAATAACGCCATCTACAGCTGCAGCATTAGAAAAATCAATAATAACATCAGCATCTACATCACATTTCTCTATACTGTCAAAAACAGGAAAACCTGAAGTGTTTTCACCAAATTTATCAACTCCTGCAACAATCTGGGCATCACTATCTCCTGCTACAAGATCTGTTATAACTCGTCCCATACGGCCATTGCAGCCATGCATAATAATCTTAACCATATCATTCTCCTTGATTTCTTCTATTTTCTAAAATACACAACTAACTTGAATATCATCAAATCAGTTGTGTATCTATAGTTTTGATATCAATTATTTAATAAGTCCAAAATCTTCCATAGCTTTCTTAAGTACAGCTTTATGCTCGTCAGTCATCTCTGTAAGAGGAAGTCTGAGTGGTCCAGCCTCAATTCCGATCATCTTAAGTGCTGCCTTAACAGGGATAGGGTTAACCTCTGAGAACAGCGCATCTACAAGCGGAAGTGCTTTAAGCTGAATCTCGCGTGCTCCTGCAAAATCGCCTTCAAGTGCTTTTGCACACATGTCATGAGTCTGTTTAGGAGCTACGTTGGAAAGCACTGAGATAACACCAATACCTCCAAGTGACATGATAGGTACAACCAGTCCGTCCTCGCCTGAATACAGATCGATACAGCCATCTGCAAGCTGCATCATCTTGGCTGTCTGAGACAGATTACCAGTAGCATCCTTGATACCAACGATATTTTTAACATCGCGGCAGAGCTTAACAGCTGTCTCCGGTAAAATATTAGTACCGGTTCTGCTTGGAACATTATAAAGGATAACCGGGATATCGATTGCCTCAGCTATTGCTGTAAAGTGAGCAATGAGTCCGTTCTGTGTAGCCTTATTATAATAAGGAGTAACTGATAAAATACCATCAGCGCCATACTCCTGTGCAAGCTTTGAAAGCTCGATGGCAGTCTGTGTGCAGTTAGAACCTGTACCTGCTATGACTGGCACTCTTTTTGCAACCTTATCTATACAGTACTTAACCACATCCATATGCTCTTTCTCTGACATGGTCGCAGCCTCGCCTGTTGTTCCACAAACGATGATTGCATCTGTACCATTATCTATCTGGAAATCAATAAGCTTTCCAAACTCTTCGTAATTTACTTCTCCGTTTTCCTTAAATGGTGTAGCAATAGCAACACCGGCGCCCTTAAAAATAGCCATTTTTTCTTTTCCTTCCTAATCTCTTAATGAATGTAGGACTTTTATATTATAGCACTTTCCTTATACATTGAAACTACAAAAAGAAAGACCGCCTACATATTTTGAGACGGTCCAATAAACTCTGTAAATATTATCGGATAGCGCCCCATCGCACAAACGATGACAGTCATACAGCTGTTAACTGTATTCCCAAGAATCCTTCCTGCAGCCGGGTGGACCTTTCGGCGTATCATCCTTTTGATATCCTTCATCTGTGCCTGCCACATCCGGATATCTACTAATAATCAACGCAACCTCTATCTCAAGTTTGAACTTTTTACTTGTTTCACATCATAACACTACCGCAGTGCAGTGTCAACATGTCTTATCAAACGAGTAGTTCCAGCAGTTCATCTCTATTAATTGCACTACTTGCAATTCCATCAGAAGATAGAATATCATCTGCAAGTTTCTTTTTTGCTTCCTGCATCTGAAGGATTTTTTCCTCAATGGTGTTTTTTATAATAAGCTTGTAAACTGTAACTACGGATTTTTGTCCTATTCTATGTGCCCTGTCGGTTGCCTGATTCTGCGCAGCAACATTCCACCACGGGTCATAGTGAATTACCACATCAGCACCTGTCAGATTAAGGCCTGTTCCTCCAGCCTTGAGCGAAATCAGGAATATCGGCACATCATTGTTATTGAACTTTTCAACAAGTTCAACTCTTTTTTCTTTAGGTGTAGAACCGGTAATTTTATAAAAACTTATATCAGCAGCAATCAGGTCTTTTTCAAGCATTTCAAGCATAGAAGTAAACTGTGAAAAAATAAGCGCCTTATGTCCACCATCCATTAATGAATCAATAAGTTCCATACATGCCTTACGCTTAGCAGATTCACCATTATAGTTTTCAAAACAAAGTGAAGGATCACAACAAATCTGTCTGATTCTGGTTATTTCAGATAATACCTGTAGTTTATTTCTTGAAAACTCTGAATCACTCTGGCTTTCGAGAAGTTTCTTCATTTTCACAACCTGACCATCATACAGCTTTCTTTGCTTATCTTCCATTACAGCAAACCGTGTCTCTTCAAGTTTTTCAGGCAGATCAGTTAATACATCTTCCTTTAATCTCCTAAGTATAAACGGAGCAACCATTTTTCTAAGTTTCTCCATTGACTCCTGGTCGTCCTGTTTTACAATCCTTGTCTCGTAATTATTTCTAAAATCTTCATAGCCATACAAAAAGCCCGGCATCAGATAATCAAAGATACTCCATAACTCACTTAATCTATTTTCTATTGGAGTTCCTGTAAGAGCAAAACGTGTTCCTGCATTTATTACCTTTACCGTTTTGGCAGCTGCTGTGTTATGATTTTTGATATACTGAGCCTCATCTATAATCTGAAAATCAAATTTTATATTTTCGTATAAATCTATATCTCGTTTTAAAAGATCATATGAAGTCACAAGAACATCATTTTTATTGGCAGACTTAATCTGCTTTTTTCTCTCAGCCGCAGAGCCGCTTATAAGAGCGACTTTCAATTTAGGTGCATACTTCTTTAGTTCTTCACCCCAGTTGTACACAAGTGATGCAGGACAGACAATAAGAGAAGGGCACTCATTATCTACATTGGCATTGCCTTCATTTTCTATTTTTTTGGCAAGTAACACTGCTATTGTCTGAAGGGTTTTGCCAAGTCCCATTTCGTCAGCAAGAATTCCTCCAAATCCGTATTTATCAAGTGTTCTAAGCCATCTATAACCACTTTTTTGATAATTTCTAAGTACATGTTTCAAAGAATCTGGCAGTTCAAAATCAGCATCCTCAACTGTTTTAAACTCTTTTACCAAAGTTTTATAATGTTGATCTCTATCAGTATATATATCCTGCGATTTCTCCAGCATCTTATCCAGATACAATGCCCTATAAGCAGGAATGTGCATTTTTCCTTTTACAAATTCAGAAGGCGAAATGTGAAGGGTTTCCATCATCTGAGCAAGTCGTCCTACAGCCTCATTATCTTCGAGCTTAAAGAAATCGCCATTTTTGAGTCTTATAAATTTGCGCTTTAAATTATAGTGAAAAAGAATATCCAGCAATTCTTCCTTCGTCAGTTCATCTGATGATATTTCCAGATCCATAATATTACTATCAACGGAAACTCCCATCGAAAATTTAGCCCTGCTAACGACATTGATTCGCTTAAATCTGTCAGTAACACGGACTTCCGACACTTCCATAAGTTCTTCCAGACCATGGTCAAGAAGTTCATATATACCATCATCATCTTTTTCACCCACAAGTATATCTTCATCAGAATAATAATCCGGTATATATTTGATTACCTTTGATAAAAGCATTGTTTCATCAGCTCTGCTTCTAAAAGAAGCCTTTCCCTTAAAGTTAGGGGAAGATTCAAACCAATCTGTTACACTAAAGCGCTGAATGCCATAATTCACGGTAGGCTTACATAAGACCTTGTTATCCACCAAATCCAAAAAGCACATAAACTCTGGAGCAGGAGGAATATACCTTGCCATCTCTTCATGATCATATTCTGTAATATCAGCTATTTTCTTTAATTTTGGAAGCGTGTCATGGTAAAACTTCGCCAAATGATTTCTTCCAATCTTGATATCAATTCTGTTATCTTTACTTGCTGCCAAAATAGGCAAAAGCTGATCTGTTTTCTCCGAATCAACTCTGTACAAAGAATCTTTGTCAAAGTAATATGCGTAATTATGTCCTTTTTCAATAGTCGGTGCCGCACCGGTAAGCTTTATACCATGTATAATATTTGTATTAGAATCAATATCCTTATGAATTTCAAGTTTTAGATTGATATCACCCTCTTTTAACACAAGCTTTCCGGTAACCGGCTTTTCTTCCGGAGAAAAATGATATTCGAAATCCACATCTCCATCCTTCATGGCGCATGTATAGAAATCATCTAAATATGCCCCAAAAATTCTGATAGTCCCTGCAATATCTTTTATTGTCGGCTGATTGTAATACCAGCTGGACCTTCTACTGGAAGTTCTATCTTCCATGTAAGACATCTGCATACTGTCTGCCATAAGTACATCCCTGATGAAATCAGCCCACATGGCAGACTTATCATTAAGCCTGTCATATCCAAGTCTTATGGTAGTTTTGGATCCAAACTTCATTTCTTTATTTGAAAGTAAAGTATCAAAAAAATCATTTATGTTCTTTACTTTGTATAACTTCTTTTCACCAACTTTAAAAAACAGCTCATAACCTTGCTCCGAAATTGATAAAGTAGGCCTTAAATTTAATACTTTTCCAGCTGATTCTTTTTCCAAATCTTCCTGAAAAAGCGCAGACAATAAAGAATATCCCTCTATACTGGTTGCATCAATATTTACGCCCTTTGCAAGTTCCTCCTGAAGCTTAATAATTGCAGCAATAATGTGTTCACAGACAGTTACACCAAGGTAGGACTTATAATCCATAACTTTATAACATGAATACATGCTGCAATCTGTATTAAGAATTCTATTCGTAGTAAAACGAATAAATACCCTGAGCCTATCCATAAACTTACTATTAAATCTGTTATCTACAAAAACACTGCATTCGGCATTTCCAACAAGTACCGGATTACCGGCATTTGTTGCATAACCATATTCTATGGAATCTACACTTACTCTGCCTGCATCAACGTACTTTTTTGCTGCCCTGAGATCATCTTTATGAATATTTAAGCCTTCGAGGAATTTTTCGTAATCAAAGATATTGTACTTATCATCCTCTTTATATTCTGAGTCCTCACTTTCAGCGAGAATCTCAGCTTCTTTTGCCTGAATGACATCTAATTCACTAAGATCAAGCGTAGAACTGCCACTCTCTTTTTTTAAAAT
>JAZRKG010000086.1:0-1881 GCA_045646185.1 Butyrivibrio sp. | reverse complement strand
CGAGGTTTGCGCCCTCTTTTATCTCATTTTTGCTATTGATGCTGTTTTGAATATTTACTTCATTGAGCCTTCGCACTTCCTCGATGTTACTTATCAGCATGCTGATATTCTGCTGGGTCATCTGGGATGCTCCTGCCTCTGTGATATTCTGATAGTAGTCAGATACCACCTCAAATATCCTTGCAGCTTCATTAGGGAATATCCTCTCGATTTCCTTTTTCATCTGAGCATCAAGCTGCTGATTTTCTTCTTCCCTCTCTTCAAGCTTTTCTATGAGCTTTCCTTTGTCTTCAAGAGCCAGTTTGGCATCCTTTATAGTCTCTTTAAAGCTGCCTCTTTTCTTTTTCCTGTTATATTTTTTCTCAATCTGATTAATTAGTTTGGTATACTCAGCTCTTCTCTCTGCATTCTGTATATTTATCTCATTAAATACATTTATGAGCCTTTCTTCCTGACTTATCTCATCAACGTTATTTTCTACATTTACTATTTCTGCAGTATTATTGGTCTCATATTCATCCACAACTCTGCTTTCAACACGGCTTACAAAACTCTCATTGTAGAGTCTGTGATAGGTGTTGTTGGAAGAATTGTATATGGTACTTGTAAAATCATAATAGGCATTATTGTCAGTTGTGAACCTGTCGTACCCCGTGCTGTAGAGGTTTCTTATCATATCGAGAAATACTGCAGCGGTTACGACATTATTGGTCTGCTCGTTGGTTACATTACCCTCTACATATTCCTGCTCATATCTGTTGTCATAGTTATAGATGATCTCCGGGCTGTTAAACTCAGCACTCTGGGCAATATTGTTTATCAGCATATTAAGTGCGGTATTGGTCTGTTCAGATACCTGATACTCCTCTGCACTTATCTGCTCATACTCTCTGGTATGATTAAAATTGGAAACTATCTGGTAGATAGCTCCTGTCTGTAGTCTGTTAAAAATGCTCTCATAGAGATTCAGTTCATTATTTTCCTGATAGTGACGGCTCTCTTCTACAGTTTTGTTATTAATCAGCTCTGTCAGCGAGTTCTTTAGTTCCTCTATCTTGGTCTCATCATAGAAATAAGTATCCACAATTTTATTCTTGCTATGGTATTCATCCACCATTTTGTAAAAAGCCTGCATGAATTTGCGGTCATCACGGATCCCAAGCTTGTATAGAGCATCTGTTACAAAAGTCCTCATCTGATAAGTCATATCAACTTCTGCACTATTTATGATGGTATTTATCAAATTATTGATGATCTCAACTTTTTCATAATTGTGCTGATTGACATTATTCTGGCTCAGGATACTGGTATAGCCTTCACCCTCAGCTATGTATATCTCCGGTGGTGTATTGACTACATGCAACAGATCAGTCTCATCAATATGAGTCCTCATCAGGTCATAACCTGCTCTTATGTGATGAGCAAAGCTTTCATTATCATTGACTATGGAGTTTTTTGCAGTTATCTCGATAGGTGCCAGTATTGTAAGCATATACCGCTATCTCTCCTTACTTTTTACCAAGTGCCTCCGCCATGAGAGCTCTTCTTGTAGGCGGCCACGTAACAGGTGTTGCAAGAGGTTTATCCTTACCAGAGGTTTTTACATTTTTGGTAGCTGGCTTTGGATTTGTTTTATCTGCTTTTTCCATGTTAAATGGTTCCTCTGCCTTTTGTTCTCCTATTCCCCAGGTTTGATCATCCTGCGGCGATACTGCCACATTAGGAGTGGATGGCTTAGGATTTTTGAAATCTGCGTTTTGAATATAAAACTGATCCTGTGCTTTTTGTTCTCCTATTCCCCAGGTTTGATCATCCTGTGGCGATACTGCCACATTAGGGGTGGCTGGTTTTGGTTTTTTAGTGTCTGCCTCTTTGATGTCA
>JAZRKG010000085.1:0-29898 GCA_045646185.1 Butyrivibrio sp. | reverse complement strand
GTATTAGGTTATGATCTGGGAGATGAAGTCTCGCAGATTAGTTTTCTTGCCTCTGACTCTGATATGCCAGAGACATTATCCATACTTGCAGGTGCAGAACTTTACAACATTCCTACAGTATTATGTAAGAGATATGATGTTAATCAGTGGTTTTATGGAAAAGAGGCTGTTAAACACATATCAGACAACGATGGATGCGAAGTTAAAAATCTTGTTTCTCTTGCAAGAAAAGGTGAGATGATAACAGTTGATGGTACTGAATATGATCCAATCGCTCTTTTAACGCTATTTGTAAAGCGTACATTGTCTCTTTTGTCTATGGAGATGTCCATAAATCTGGTAGATTCCATTATGGTTACTACCAGAAACCTGGATAACAGAATGGTCAATGTACTTAATATGGTCATGGGTGGTTTGGAACTGGGCAATGTTCAGGTATATTATCAGAGCCACGAAGAGAGCTTTTATTACTATATGCTTTATCAGCCTGAAGAATTGATGGTCAGGGATGTGCTTGCCTGTGATTATGCCTTTGGAGATATGACAGTATACAGACTGGCTCTAAATCACAATACAAGACCTGTAGTAGCTACCATAACCAAAAAGGTCTATAACGAAATGTATCTGCCAGAGGGGCAGGTGCCAACAGATTCTTCCCGAAGCAGAGTTCTTGAAGAACTGGACGAGAGTTTTTTGAAGATCATGGAAGAAAACTGCGAGAACTGTATTGTTAACGCTGTTTTTCTTTTGGGAGACGGATATAAAGATAATTGGATGAAAACCTCTCTTGAATATCTTTGCAGAACAAGAAGAGTTTTTCAGGGAAACAATCTTTTTAGTAAGGGTGCCAGTATTGCTGCGAGGGAGCGCATAAATTCTTCCGGAGCAGCTGATAAATATGTATACCTTGGAGAAGATAAGCTAAAAGCCAACCTTGGTCTTATGCTTCAAAAACAGGGTACGGAAGTATACCATGCACTTTTGGATGCAGGAGTTAACTGGTATGAGGCAGCAGGCCAGCTGGAGACTATTCTTGATAGTGGCAACAAGATAGATATTCAGATGACTCCCCTTACCGGAGGAGAGGTTACTGTTATATCCATCGTACTCGATGGCCTTGAAAAAAGACCTGACAGAACCACCAGGCTTAGAATTACCATTGACCTGACAGCAGTTGACAGAGTAAGGGTCAGAATAGAAGACCTTGGATTTGGAGAATTATTCAAATCTTCAGGCAAGAGCTGGACACAGGAATTTGAAATTAACTGATGGCAATTATTGGAGTAATCTATGAGTAAGATGATCCTATGTACCGGAGCTTATGCAGAAACTCCGTATTTCATGGAAAAGATAGGTAAAAATATATATTCGATAGAAGAGCTGTGCTACTCAATTGTTCAGAGTGCTTTTTTGCTGGATATTGACGCTTTTGACGATAACCTTGTGGATTGGATTGGAAGAGAACTCAAACTTGAAAAGCTATCTGATGAGCTTAGGACTATGCTTTCAAGACGAGTGTCCGCAGCTGCTTTTGCAGGAACCATACTTGAGTACGTCAGGTATAATACACCGGAAGAAATAGAAAAGACTGAAGAAATCCTGAAGGCCAACAGCAACATGAATGTTGTTGATAAGAGAATGGCCAGAGCAGATTATCTTTTGCAAAATAAAAAATTTGAACTGGCTATCAGAGAATACAATTATCTGCTTGAGCATGTTCCTGAGATTGATACACATTTAAGAGCTGTTATCGAGCAAAATACTGGTATTATATATGCTAATATGTTTGCTTTTGGAAAGGCTGCAGATATGTTTTTTGCAGCTTATGAAGATGACCATCAGGAAGAATCCTATCTGGCATATCTGGCAGCAAACAGGATGCAGATGTCAGAGCAGGAATATCTGGAATTTATCAGTAACAATCCGGATGCAACGCAGATGTCACTTAAACTTGAGCAGCGCCTGGATGAGGCAGGTGATTTGTATTCCTCTGGAAAAGATAATCACGTTCTTCGTACCATGGCTGTATTTAAGAGCGAATCTAAAATGGCTGAATATTATAGCCAGATAGATAAAATAGCAGTTTCTTTAAAGGAAGAATATAGAAGCATTACTAGTGACGCGGGGAACAGATAATAATACCTGTAAAAAAGAGGGGATATTATGGGTGTATTAGACTTTTTTAAAAAGACATTTAATAATGATCCGGAAAAACATGAAGTGTCCAGCAGGGAATACAGTAATTGGAACGATGTTCCGGACAATCGTTTTGAAGACTGGGTTTTTAACATGGAAAAAAGTGAAAACCCGGACGATTGGAGCGATATATCCTACAACAAAGGAAATATCAATCTGGATGATGCGCTTCAAAGACGTGAATATGTGGAAAACTGCCTTCAGCAGATGGCGGAAGCCAGCAAGGCGCTGGAAAGCCTGGAGCAGGAATATAAAGATGTTACGTCTCATCTGCGCGACCTGGAGGAAATAGAAGAGCTTCCCCCTGAGCAGCGCAAGGAACTTGAGGCTCAGGCGGCTAAGGTTTTGGATAATCAGAATGAACGTGAAGCTTTTATGAACAGGCATACCCGTATGACTGAAGTTGAGTTTGAACGTATGGACAGACTTCAGAAGGAAGCCAAAAAGGGAGCTAAAAAGCTTAGAGACGCTGAAGAATACCACAAAAAGATTAAAAACGACCTGCGCAGAATTGATAATGAGCATCAGGCTTATGTCTATAGCAAAGAAGAGCTGGAAAGTACTATTATAAATACAAGAAGGCTCATGATAGTATGTTCTGTATCACTTATACTTGCGATGTTTGCATTATTTTTGATGGGAGCTTTGCTGGGAATAAATGTTATATATGGCTGCATGGTGGCAATACTGCTGGCGGCAATTGCAATAACAGTCCTCTACACCAGGAATTCCTCGGCACAAACAGAGCTTAAGACTGTTAATAATACTATCTCAAGACTTATCCAGCTTCAAAATACTGTAAAGATCAGATATGTAAACAACAAAAATCTTTTGGATTATCTATGTCTTAAATTTGGAGTATCTGATGCAGACGGACTGGATGATATGCATGACAGATTTCTTCAGGAGAGAGAGCAGAGAGAACAGTTTAAGGCTGCAGAAAAGAATCTGGACACCAATCAAAAACAGCTCCTGGCGCTGCTTAGGAGACTTCGCATAAATGATCCTGAGATATGGCTTCATCAGCTGTCAGCTATTTTTGATCAGGAGGATGCTGAAAAGTTAAGGCATGATCTGGTGGTACAGAGGCAGTCTCTCAGGAAACGAATGGATTACAACAGAGATGTGGTTGCAGGCAATGCCAAGGCTGAGATAGAGCTTTTGGCCAAAGAGTATCCTGAATATACTCAGGAGATTCTTGATATGGTTTCACGTTACGAAGAAAAATATCCAATGGTATAAAGTTAAAGAGCAAAGTAGCTTAGGTATAAATGCTTAAGCTACTTTTTTTATGGAGCTTAATTTCGTACAAAATACCATATAAAAAATTATTGTCATATACAGGGTAATAGTGATAGGATAGTGGCATATTGGGTATGGAGGATTTTTATCAGGTGTCAGAACAAATGAGTAAAAAGACCAATGATAAATTAGGCGAAGAGTGCGGCGTATTTGGCATGTATGACTTCGACGGCGGTGATGTGGCCAGTTCGATCTATTACGGACTATTGGCACTTCAGCATCGCGGACAGGAGAGCTGCGGTATTGCAGTTAGTGAGACCTATGGACCTAAGGGAAAGGTGTCGGCTCATAAGGATATGGGGCTTGTAAACGAAGCCTTTGATTCTGAAAAGCTTGAAAAGCTTAAGGGTGACATCGGCGTTGGTCATGTGAGGTATTCCACAGCTGGCAGCAGCACCAGAGAAAACGCGCAGCCCCTTGTATTAAATTATGTTAAGGGTACTTTGGGCATGGCCCATAACGGCAATCTTATAAACGCCGTTGAACTTAGAGAAGAACTGGCTTATACAGGAGCTATTTTCCAAACAACTATTGATTCTGAAGTTATTGCATATTATATAGCCCGTCAGAGGCTTGTATCTAATACTGTTGAAGAAGCAGTCGGACGCGCCATGGACAAGATAAAAGGAGCCTACGCTTTGGTTGTCATGTCCCCTCGTAAACTCATCGGCGCACGTGATCCATTCGGTTTTAAACCACTTTGTATAGGAAAAAGAGATAATTGTTACATACTTGCAAGCGAAAGCTGTGCTCTTGATACAATTGGCGCAGAATTTGTAAGAAATGTACTTCCGGGTGAAGTTGTTACTATTTCTCCTGAGTTTGGCATCAAGTCTGATACCAGCAGATGTATTGATAAGACGAGGCACGGACACTGCATTTTTGAATACATATATTTTTCAAGACCAGACAGCATGATTGATGAAGTCAGCGTCTACAATGCCAGAATTAAGGCTGGAAGATTTCTTGCCATGGATTCACCGGTAGAAGCAGATATGGTAGTAGGCGTTCCGGAATCCGGAAATGTTGCAGCTCTTGGTTATTCCATGGAGTCGGGAATTCCATACGGACAGGCTTTTGTCAAAAATGGCTACATAGGAAGAACCTTTATAAAACCAGGCCAGAAGAGCCGTGAAAGCAGCGTGCAGGTAAAGCTTAATGCTCTTAGTGAAGCGGTAAGAGGCAAGCGAATCATAATGATTGATGATTCCATAGTGAGAGGTACTACTTCTGACAGAATCATAAACATGCTTCGTGAAGCCGGTGCAAAAGAGGTTCACATGAGAGTCAGCTCACCGCCATTTTTGTGGCCATGCTATTTTGGCATAGATGTCCCTGCAAGAGAACAGCTTATTGCATATAATCATTCAGTAGAGGAAATCAGAGAGATTATAGGAGCCGATTCACTTGGTTATTTAGAGCTGGGAAGATTAAAGGAACTGGTTGATAATAAGTTTGAAATATGTACCGGATGTTTTACAGGAAAATATCCACTTGATCCGCCTAAAGAAGATATTCGCGGAGAATTTGAAAGTTAAAAATTATTTTTAAGAGGAGAATAAAAATGAGTACAGATCGCTACAGCAGCCCATTATCAGAAAGATACGCCAGCAAGGAGATGCAGTATATTTTTTCACAGGATATGAAATTCAGAACCTGGAGAAAGCTTTGGATCGCCCTTGCAGAAGTAGAGAAAGAACTTGGACTTAATATCACTCAGGAGCAGATTGATGAACTTAAAGAGCATCAGGATGAAATTAATTATGATGTTGCAAGAGCCAGAGAAAAGGAAGTTCGTCATGATGTAATGAGCCATGTATATGCTTATGGTGTTCAGTGTCCAAAGGCAAAGGGTATTATCCACCTTGGCGCAACAAGCTGCTACGTAGGTGACAATACAGATGTGATCATCATGACAGAGGCTTTAAAGCTTGTAAGAAGAAAGCTTGTTAATGTTATTGCTGAGCTTTCAGCCTTTGCTGATAAATATAAGGACCAGCCTACTCTTGGCTTTACACATTTCCAGCCAGCTCAGCCAACAACAGTTGGTAAGAGAGCTACATTATGGCTTCAGGATTTTGTAATTGACCTTGAAGACCTTGACTATGTCCTTGATAACATGAAGCTTCTTGGCTCAAAGGGAACAACAGGTACACAAGCTTCTTTCCTTGAACTTTTTGATGGTGACCTTACCAAGGTTGATAAGCTTGATCCTATGATTGCAGAAAAGATGGGATTTAAGAAATGCATGGCTGTATCTGGTCAGACTTATAGCCGTAAGATTGATATGAAGGTAAGCAATGTCCTTGCAGGTATTGCTTCTACAGCTACCAAGATGGCTACAGACATCAGACTTCTTCAGCACCTTAAGGAAGTTGAAGAGCCATTTGAAAAGAGCCAGATTGGTTCATCAGCTATGGCTTATAAGCGTAATCCTATGAGAAGTGAGCGTATATGTTCTCTTGCAAGATACGTCATCGTTGATACACTTAACCCAGCAATCACAGAGTGCTCACAGTGGTTTGAGCGTACACTGGATGATTCTGCCAACAAGAGACTTTCTATTCCAGAAGGTTTTCTTGCTACAGACGGAATCCTTGATCTGTGCCTGAACGTAGTAGATGGACTTGTAGTATATCCTAAGGTTATTGAAAAGCATATGATGGCTGAGCTTCCATTCATGGCTACAGAAAATATCATGATGGATGCTGTTAAGGCAGGCGGAGACAGACAGGAGCTTCATGAGAGAATTCGTGAATTGTCCATGGAAGCTGGAAAGACAGTCAAGGTTGAAGGAAAGGACAATAACCTCCTTGAGCTTATTGCTGCAGATCCTGCATTCCACCTTTCACTTGAACAGCTTCAGAAGTCTATGGATCCAAAGAAGTACGTTGGCTGCAGTGTGCACCAGGTTGAGAAGTTCCTTTCAGAAGTGGTATCACCAATTCTTGAGGCAAACAAGGACATTCTTGGTGAAAAAGCAGAAATTAACGTTTAATGTAGAAGATTTTTTCCTGCTATATTAAAATTGATTATAGTTTTAAATAGTTATGGGAGGAAATTATGGCAGGGTTTGATAATATTCTGGATGATGTTGCCAGAGACTTTTTTGGCGACAATGCAGACAAATATAAGGATAGCCTTATATCAGAGGATTTGATGAAGATGGCTGATAAGCTTGAAAAAAGCGGAGCAGAAATATCAGATCAGACTGAAAAAAAGGATGAAGAGGTTCCTGAAGCAGTTAAAAAAGCTACTGAAGCTTTAAATGAACTGGATCAGCTTACAATAAACAGTACCTGGAAAAAGAAGGATGTAGATGCTTCTAAGGAAGAGACTGCAAGAGGGGAAGCTGAAAGTGAGCCTGAACCTGTAGATGAGAAAACAGGTATGGAGCAGCTGGAGGAGCTTATTGGTCTTGATAATATCAAGGAAGATGTAAAAGAGCTTGTAAGCTTTGTCAAGATACAGAAGCTTCGTAAAGATAAGGGGAATAAAACAGTTCCAGTATCACTTCATCTTGTTTTTAACGGCAATCCTGGTACTGGTAAAACAACAATAGCAAGAATTCTTGCTAAGCTTTATAAGGAAATTGGCATTCTTTCAAAGGGTCAGCTGGTAGAAGTGGACAGGTCAGGCCTGGTTGCAGGTTTTGTAGGTCAGACAGCTACCAAGACTCAGGAAAAGATTCAGGAAGCTCTGGGCGGCATTTTATTTATAGATGAAGCCTATACTCTTGCAAAGGATGGCAATGATTTTGGTCAGGAAGCAATAGATACAATTCTCAAGGCGATGGAGGATAACAGAGACGACTTTATTGTTATCGTAGCTGGTTATACAGAGCCTATGGAAAAGTTTATTTCCAGTAACCCTGGTCTGAAATCCAGATTTAATAAATACATCAATTTCCCTGATTATTCAGTGGAAGAGCTCGGTAAGATCTTTGATATGAACTGCAATAAATATGGCTACGTTTTAAGCGATGAGGCCAGAGCTTATATTGATAAGCTTATCGCTTACAAAACTGAGCATAAGGATGAGAATTTTGCCAATGCCAGAGAGATACGTAACTTATTTGAGGGCATCATAACAAATCAGGCAACAAGAGTTGCTGAAATTGATGAGCCTACTGATGAGCAGCTAAATACAATTGAAAAAGATGATATAAAAGAATTTGCTACTGAGATGGACGCCGCTGAAGATTCTTTATCAGACGAAAAAGATGCTGAAAACAATGATGACACAGAGGCAGTAGATAATGAATAATCATTTAAGGGGAATTTTTCATATTCTGATAGCAGCGGTGTGTTTTTCGCTGATGACATTTTTTGTAAAGCTCTCAGGTGACCTTCCAACCATGCAGAAGGTGTTTTTTAGAAATGCCGTTGCTACGGTGATTGCAATTTACATACTTGCAAGGTCAGAAGATGGCTTCAAGGTAAAAAAAGATAGCTGGAAAGCACTCTTATGCAGATGCGTTTTTGGAACGTCAGGACTTATAGCAAATTTTTGGGCAATAGATCATTTGGCAGTAGCTGATGCCAATATGCTCAATAAAATGTCACCTTTTTTTGCTATAATAATGTCTGTATTTATTTTGAAAGAGATTCCAAATAGATTTGAAATCTTTTGTGTAATAATTGCTTTTATTGGAGCAATGTTTGTTGTTAAGCCTACTGCAGGAATAGCATCAGTTCCGGCTTTGGTAGGATTATTCGGCGGTTTTGGTGCAGGCGCTGCCTATACCTTTGTAAGAAAGCTTGGAAAACAGGGAGAAAGAGGACCGATAATAGTTTTGTGCTTTTCAGCATTTTCAACGCTGATTGCTCTTCCGTTTTTTGTTTTTGGATATGAGCCTATGAGCGTAGCACAGTGGGCCTGCCTTATAGCTGCGGGCTGTGTGGCTGCAATTGCACAGATAAATATTACTGCGGCGTATACCTATGCTCCAGCCAAGGAAATATCAGTGTTTGATTATACTCAGGTTTTATTTGCTGCATTGTGGGGCGGCATTTTCCTGGATGAGCTTCCTGATATTTATAGCATTATCGGTTATGCTATTATCATAGGTATAGCAGTCATAAGATGGCACGTAGGTATAAAGGGCAGTAATTGATTGCTGCTGAAGGTAGTTGTGAAAGGAGTATGGCATGGGAGATACACTTGCAAAAGTAAATATGGCAAATGACGTAAGGATACTTCCGGTTGCGGACACAGAGTTTAAGTCTTATGGACGTGTTCTTACTGGTTTTGACTTTGGGAATTTAATTAAATATATGGAAGATAAAACAGATATTCCTGCTGAAGGAAATATCTATGTTCCATCAGTAGCGCATATGGAGATAGAGCCTGTTACCACCAGTGTTCGTAATGCTCTTTACGGAGGAATGGACATTCAGATTGGATATTGCAACGGTAGAAATACTACTTACAATGGCTTTGAGTATCACAAGGGAAGCGAGATCAATATTGCTGTAACTGATTTTATGCTGGTTCTCGGACATACCTGGGATATGAAGGTTGATAATAATGATGGTCTTTCTTATCATGCTGATAAAGCTCAGGTATTCTATGTACCACAGGGCTGCGCAATAGAAATGTATCAGACAACGCTTCATTTTTCACCTTGTACAGTTAGTGATAATGGTTTTAAGACTGTGGTCATACTTCCAAGAGGCACTAATACACCTCTTCCTGAGCGTGAAAATGTTGGCGATCCCGAGAACAAGATTTTGTTTATGCGAAATAAGTGGCTGGTTGTACATCCGGATAGAAAGGGGCTTATAGAGCAGGGCGCTTATCCGGGTATGGTTGGTGAAAATAAGGAATTAAAATATTATTAACGAATTATAGCTGATACGTGTTGCGACTTTTCAACAATAATTATCGGCAAGAGACGATGTATTTTTTAACACATTAAAATCAATGTTTTTTAAGGATTAAAAGGAAACGGAAATTATGTAGCAAAATTAATAGATCCGTGCGCCTGTCCAAGAAAATCATTGATTTTTTTTGTTATATATTATAGTATTAAAAGGCTCACTTTATATTTTGTTTAGATTTATGTAATAATTGTAATAAAGGGCAATTAAAACAGATATTGAGGTTATACGATGGATATAAGAATTGAGAATCTTACTAAAGCTTATGGGGAATTTAAGGCAGTTGATAATATGTCATTAACTGTTGAAGATGGTAAACTTGTAGGACTGCTTGGACCATCTGGTTGTGGTAAATCTACAACTCTTTTCATGCTTGCAGGCTTAACTGATGCTACAAGCGGACATATCTTTTTCGGAGACAAGGATGTTACCAAGGTGGCTCCAGAGGATAGAGAGATTGGTCTGGTATTCCAGAACTATGCATTATATCCACATATGACAGTTGAGGATAACATTATGTTTCCTCTTATAAATCGTAAAGTCAAGAAGGCTGAGGCTCGCGAGATGGCTTATGAAATGGCAAAGCTCGTTCAGATTGAAGGCCTTATGAAACGTAGACCAGCTGCTCTTTCGGGCGGTCAGCAGCAGAGAGTTGCTATCGCAAGAGCACTTGTTAAAAAGCCAGAGGTTCTCTTACTTGATGAGCCTTTGTCAAACCTTGATGCAAAGCTTCGTGTCGAGACAAGAGAAGAAATCAGACGTATTCAACAGGAAGTAGGTATTACAACAATCTTCGTTACACACGATCAGGAAAAGGCTATGAGTATCTCTGATAAGATAGCTGTTATGAAGAGCGGCGTAGTTCAGCAGTTTGAAGTTCCACAGACTATGTATTTAAATCCTGTAAATAAATTTGTTGCTTCATTCCTTGGTACACCTGAGATCAACCTCATTGATGTTGAAGTTAAGGCTGGCAAGGTAATGGCTGGCGATGTTTGCCTTCGTGAAGGTGTAACAGTAGCTGATGGCAAATATACAGCAGGTATCCGTCCAGAAAGCTTCAAGATTGTAGAAGAGGGCGGCAATGTATTTAAGGCAGGCGCCGTTAGAATGACAGGTAGAGATCTGCTTGTTCATTTTGAAGTTGCAGGCAAGACTCT
Organism: Butyrivibrio sp.; assembly: GCA_045646185.1. Classification (GTDB taxonomy): domain Bacteria; phylum Bacillota; class Clostridia; order Lachnospirales; family Lachnospiraceae; genus Butyrivibrio. Next base: position 19,358 of record JAZRKG010000085.1, on the reverse strand, counting down.
TCGTGCATTAGCTCATTCAGAGCTTCAGATCGAACAGGGTGATGATATCAGACTTAATGTCAGATATGATCAGCTTATGCTTTTTGATGCTAATGATATAATGATTGGAAAATTTTAATCGGGGTTTGAGCAATGGAAAAAAAGAGTGTTAAAGGCTGGGTATATATATTACCATCAGTGTTAATTATGTGTGTATTCACACTTTATCCTCTTGTAAGAGCTATTATGATGAGCTTTTCAGAGGATTATAGTCTTATCAAGGGCGCAGGTAAGGCAATTGGTCTTGGCAATTATCAGGAACTTTTTTCAGATAAAGATTTCCTTAAGGCCATTCGTAATACATCTATTTATGTTGTATTTGTTGTGCCACTTTCAATTACATTTTCTCTTATAATTGCCGTTCTTATTAATAATTCTGGCAAGTTAAAGGGATTATTCCAGACAGTTTATTTCCTTCCTTACGTTACCAGCGTAGTTGCTATCGGTATTGTATGGAGATGGATTTATAACAGTCAGTATGGTCTGTTAAATTATTTCCTTGGATTTTTTGGAGTTGATGCTATCGGCTGGCTTAATGAAAAGCAATATGCACTTCCGGCTTTGATTATTTTCAGTATTTGGAAGAGTATGGCTTTTGATATTCTTATTTTCCTGGCAGGTCTTCAGACTATTTCAAAAGATGTTTATGATGCTGCCAAGGTTGATTCTACACCAGCATGGCGTGTATTTTTTAGAATCACTGTTCCTGGTATTGCACCAATGATTGCTTATGCATTCATTATGGGTATTATCAGCGCATTCAAAGTATATAATGAAGTATTCGCTCTGTTTAAAGGCAGTGCAGGTCCTGCAAATAGTGCTATTACTGTTGTTTACTATATTTATGATGAGTTCTACAACAACTTTAATTATGGCGTTGCAGCAGCTGCTGCGGTTGTTCTGTTTATGATTATTTTTGGACTGACTATGCTTCAGAGAGGCCTTAGCAGGTTATTGTCAAGAAATAGCAGATAACGTAAAGATAATATTTTAGAGAGACGGATAAAGTTATGAATAAGAAGTCAACTAAAGTTAAAAAGATAATTGGAGCATTTTTTAAATATCTGATCCTGACACTCGGAGCTTTATTTACAATTCTTCCATTCGTATGGATGATATTGTCATCATTAAAGACTTCCAGTGAAATTGTAATGGCACCGCCTACATTCTTCCCGGCTGTTCCACAGTGGTCCAACTATGTTAAGGCATGGAATACAGCACCTTTTGGAAGATACCTTATTAATACTGTAATCATTACTCTTTGCTCAACAGCAGGTGTAATCGTTACAACAATTTTGTCAGCTTTTGCCTTTTCAAGACTTAACTTCCCAGGCAAAAAGCTCATCTTTTCACTGTTTTTGTCAACACTGATGATACCTGGCGAAATGCTTATCATCACAAACTATATTACTATCACGAAGTTAAAATGGATTGACACTTACCAGGCTATGATCATTCCTTGGATTTCAAGTGTATTCTATATCTACCTTTTGACACAGTTCTTTATGCAGGTTCCGGATGCACTTTATCTGGCTGCCAAGGTTGATAAATGTAGTGACTTTAAATATATGATAAAGATAATGGTTCCTATGAATAAGCAGGCAATCATTACTATTGCTATTCTTAATATTATCAGTAGCTGGAATTCATTCCTGTGGCCTCTGCTTGTTACCAACTCAGATGAGATGAGAGTTCTTTCTACAGGTCTTGTTCAGTTCCAGACAGAAGCAGGAGCTTCTTATGAGCTGATCATGGCAGCATCATGTATTTTGGTTATGCCTATTATCATTATTTATCTGTTCCTTAGAAAGTACATCATCGAAGGCGTTACAAGAAGTGGACTTAAGGGTTAATAATTGAATATTGGTTTTCATTGCATTCTCAGGTTCTTTTAGGGGAAATGTTATATTTGATAGCTAATGGTTTGTCCATTGACTATAGATACAATGTTTAACGGCATATAGCCGGGCATTAAGGAGGAAAAAGTATTATGGAATTTAAGAGAATTGGTGCAACAATTCTAACTGCAGCTATGGCAACATCAATGCTTGCAGGATGCTCATCAAGCACAACAACTGAGACATCTGAATCAGTAGCAGAGACTTCTGAAGTAGCTACAGAGGCAGCTTCAACAGAGACGACAGAAGCTACAGAAACAACAGAGACAGCTTCAGCTGAGAAGAACATTGAAGCTACAGAAGTTACTTTCTGGCATGCAATGTCAGGTGCTCTTGAAGAGGAGCTTACAGCTCTTACAGAAGAGTTCAACAGCTCAAATGAGTACGGTATCACAGTTACTCTTGTAAACCAGGGTAAGTATTCAGATCTTGAGACAAAGCTTATGGCAAGTGCTGCAGCTGACACACTTCCAGATATGGCTCAGGCTTACAACAACTACCTTACAGAGTACCTTGATATGGTAGTACCTCTTGATGATTTCATTGCTAACGATTTCGATAACTATGAAGATATCCTTGAGAGCTACAGAGAAGAGTGCAGTGAGTTTGGTTTCATTCACGGTCTTCCATTCAACAAGAGTGCATACGTTCTTTTCTACAACAAGACAATGTTTGATGAACTTGGTCTTGAAGCTCCTACAACATGGGCTGAGCTTGAAGCTGTAGGCGAAACAGTTCTTACAGAAAAGGGGATCGCTGCATTTGGTGTTGATGACAGAGCTGGTTTTGTTGAAGCAACAATTCGTCAGAACGGTGGCACATACCTTACAGAGACAGGTGCTGGATTTGATACAGACGAGGGTAAGGAAGCTATCGAATATATCATGAACCTTTACAACAATGGCTATGCAACACTTCCTGCTGATGGTGAGTATTTCTCAACAATCCTTTCAAACGGCGGAATTGCTAGTTACATCGGTTCAAGTGCAGGTGCATCATACATTGATACATCTTCAGGTTGGGAACTTGGCGTGGCTCCAGTACCTGGAAACGTTGAGAACGCAGCTTATGCAGCTGGTACAAACCTTGTTATGTTCACACAGGACGAGAACAAGCAGCTTGCAGTTTGGGAATACATGAAGTACCTTACATCTACAGAAGCTACAACAGAGTGGGCTATCGCAACAGGATATCTTCCAGTAAGAAATTCTGCTTACGAGACAGAAGAGTACCAGGCATTCATCGAGTCTGATATCACAGCTGCTGCAGCATATGCAGAAAAGGATTATCTCTTCGTAACTCCTACATATGATGCTACAACATCTGTAAGAAGTGAAGTAAACTCAACTCTTGAGAACCTTATCCTTGACAAGGTTGATCCTGAGACAGCATTCACAACACTTCTTGACGCTGTTAATGCACAGTATTAATATTTGATCAAAGTTCAAAAGAGCTTCGCAAACGCGAAGCTCTTTTTTTTCTTTATGTGACGTGTAAGTTTTGATATAATTAAAAATGCGGATATGTTGGGAGAGTAAGCTATGGATTATAAGTATGTTAGAATTCAGGGGAAGGAACTGGCTTCTAATACCTATTATGCAAAGGGTATATTTAGCATGTGCTGGAAACTGATACAGGATTCTACAATGGATGAAGAGGATGCTGACCTGTTTAAAGAGATTGACGACTGGTTTAGATATGAGCTTCCCTTTCCAGAGCCTTGTAAAAAAAGAGAAAATGTAGTTTGTTTTTTCAAGACTGAAAACGCTGATCTTATGCTTAAGATGATTAAGCCTGCATTATGGCTTTTAGATAAATATAATCATCCATATTTTGTTGTTTATACTAATACGCCAGGCGAAATTGTTTATGAAGATAAATATCAGGTTGCTGTAAAAACTGATAATAGTCTAATCATAGAGGATGTAGACGAATCATATTTGCCATACAATCCGGATGAAGATTGATTAATAAATTTATTATGAACATCATATTTGAAAAACTCTAGTTAATTAGATAGACCTGAGGGGGTTAAGAATGTACGATTACGAGCAGTTATACAAAGAGTATGATAAAAAGGTACTGAGCTATATTAAAACAAGAGTATCTAACCTGCAGGATGCAGAAGATATTCATGCAGATGTTTTTACCAAAATCTATAAAAATCTTGAAAGCTTTGATGATTCAAAGGCTTCTATTTCAACATGGATATATACAATAGCCCACAATAAGGTTATTGATTTCTATAGAGTAAATCACGAGACTCTTCCTTTGGAACTGGATATTTTAGGCGATAATGAACCTTTCTACGAAGAAGATATGGGAAATGACAGTCTGGATACTCTGGCCTGGGCTTTAGAACAACTCTCAGAAAAAGACCGTGATATTATCGTTCTGTCTTATTTTAAAGACTTGTCATTAAAAGATACCGCAGAAAAAATGAACATATCTTATAACAGCTGTAAGCAGCATCACAAGATTGCTTTACAGCAATTAAAGGAATTACTGAGTCAACAGGGTATCAGTATTTGATTTTATTAAAAAAAATTTTTGAAAAAATGGTTCTTTTTAGAATCTGCTTCGTATAAATAATCAAAGGAGTAAAAAGCTATGGATAAAAAACTTAGACAATTATTTGATTATCAAAAGTTTGAAAACAATGAGAGACTTGCAAATGTAATTAATCAGACACTGGCAAAGTATGATTTTGAAGAAACAGAATCTGAAAAGGTAATTCAATTCAAACAAAAAGGTACGATTACAAAGCTTTCAGATGATGAATTACTTGATGTCAACGCGGCTCAGGGAATTGGGCATATGGCAAAAAGTAATAATGGAAACATTACCTGCTACTGTGAGACATGCAAGAAACAGACTTCATTTATTGTCTATTCAGGCGCAAGAGGCAAATGCTCAGTATGCGGAACAATGACTGATCTGTAAATATATCATTACATAGCTGATAATTAAAAGTGAGGGAGAAAAATATGAGTAAAAGAGAAATTAATGATGCAATCCTTGCAGGTGTTTCAGGTGGAACCAATATTCCTGCTGATAAGAAAACAGCATTTACAACTGCATGGAAAGAACTTGGCTTTGAAAAGGAAGAAAGAACATCTCATGAGATGTTTGAACTCTTTGATGAGTGGGAAGCTACTGGCTACAAGCAGTCTGCTGCAGACTTTCTTGCAAAACATAAATAAAATATTCTTTGCTATAGCAATTCTATAAAGTGCATATATATAAAGGTGTGGCTGTCAGACAAAGGTTCTGGCAGCCGCATTTTTTGCTGTGTTGTTCAAGTAAAGATATGCAATATTCACTATATATATGGACATGAACTATCGTTTTAATAGTAGTATCATAGTTGTTAGAGAGTTTTATAAGTTTATGGAGGGTTATAAAAGGTGAACAATACTGAAAAAGAATGGGCATTAGAGATTGCCGAAAAAATAATATCCAAGATGGAATGGGTATTTGAAGAAAATAAAAGCAAGGTTCCATACAGCACGGACGAGAACGGACGATATGATGACTGGTCAGACAGGATTGGCTGGTGGACTAATGGCTTTTGGGGAGGCATTGGCTGGCAACTATACAATGCCACTCAAAATGAGCTTTTTGCAGACGTTGCCAGAGATACTGAGGATAAAATGGACGAAGTCCTTATGACCAGTGCATGGATGGATCATGATAGTGGTTTTAGATGGCTGCCTACAAGCTATGCCAATTATAAGCTTACAGGAGATAAAAAGAGCTATAACAGACTGATACTTGCTGCTGATAATATGTGTGGCAGATTCAACCCTGTTGGTAACTATATCAAAGCCTGGAATCCTGATGAAAGCGGAAATCGTGCCGGAATAGCAATTATCGACTGCATGATGAATCTGCCTCTTTTATACTGGGCATATAATGCTACAGGTGATCCAAAGTATCTGCATGTAGCAACTCTTCATGCTCAGACTGCAATGAAGTACTTTATCAGAGAAGATGGAAGTTCCTGCCATATTGTAGAGTTTGATCCGATGGATGGACATTTCATTGATTCAATAGGTGGACAGGGTTATGGGCATGGTTCATCCTGGACCAGAGGTCAGACCTGGGCTATATATGGTTTTGCACTGAGCTACATGCATACCGGAGATGAAAGATATCTTGAAACTTCTAAAAAGGTTGCTGATTATTTTATTTCTTCTATACCAGACAGCTACCTTATTCCTGTTGATTTCAGACAGCCGTCAGAACCTGCCTGGGAAGATTCAACAGCTGCAGCTATTGCTGCCTGTGGCTTATTAGAACTGGAAAAGTTCTGTGAAGGTGAGACCAAGGAAAAATACCATGCTGCAGCAATTAGGCTTTTACAGACCCTGACTGAAAAAAGATGTGACTTTACTCACGACAAGGACAATATAGTAGAAAAATGCACTGCTGCTTATCATGATGCCAAGCATGAATTTGCTATTATCTACGGTGACTATTACTATATTGAAGCTATCTGGAAGCTTACCGGAAAAGAATTATTTATCTGGGGTAAATAATAAGGGGGCAAAAAAGTGAGTTTTAAACCAAAAACGTTGGACTTTAATTTGAGCCCATATACAGGGCTTACCAGACAGAGCTGGATAGAAGCCGGGCAGTACATTATGGATGGGGTATTCAAGCATATCAAGGACTTTGAAGACCCGGTAGTAATACCAAGAACGGAAAACGAGATTTCATATCCACACAAAAATGCTGATCCGAAGTTTCGAATGGCAGAAGAAAAGGCTGAGATATTTGAGGGTCTTACAAGAACCTTTTTTATAGCAGCGCCTCTGATTCATTGCAATCCAGAGCTTGAAGCTGGTGGTTATAAATTAAAAGATTATTATAAAAATCAGGTACTTAGAACCTGTACCAGCGGTGACCCATGCTGCGCAGGTACCTATGAAGAGCTGCAGGAATCAACAGGATGGGCTGACCCATTCAGACCTTTCCAACAGACTGTCGAGACCTGCGCCCTTGTAATCTGCCTTTGGATAAGCAGAGATGAAATCTGGAGTACTTATACCAAAGAAGAAAAAGACACCATAGCAGCTTTTCTCATGAGCTTTGCCAAAGCAGGAACAGTGCCTCAAAACTGGCGCCTTTTTAATATGCTTGATCTGGCATTTCTGCATATGGAAGGCTATGAAATAGACAAGAACATTATGAGGGATCACGCTCAGGCTATCCTTAATTACTATGTAGGAGATGGCTGGTATCGTGATGGCTATGGCTTTGATTATTACTCCTGTTGGGCGTTCAATGTATATGCGCCATTATGGAATATCTGGTATGGCTATGAAAATGAACCAGAACTTGCAGCAAGATTCGAACATCATTCAAATGAACTGATGAAGACTTACGGAAGCTTTTTTGACAAAGATGGCTGGACCAATATGTGGGGCAGAAGTGGTATATACAGAAATGCTGCTACAAGTGCTTTCGATGGAAATATGTTTTTGAAAAACTCAACTGCAGATCCGGGACTTGCAAGACGTATATCATCAGGTTCGCTTATGCAGTTTTTGGGAAGAGATGATACTTTTATTGATGGAGTTCCAACTCTGGGCTTTTACAAGCAGTTTACACCACTTGTACAGGGATATTCCTGTGCTGAATCACCGTTTTGGTTTGGCAAGGCATTCTTGTGCCTGCATTTACCTGAAGACCATCCTTTCTGGCTGGCAAAAGAGTCCCTTGGCATATGGGACGATTTGAAAGATGGAGAAGTAAAGGAGCATACCTTAAATGGACCTGGTCTTTGCTTTACCAATCATAGTGCTAACTCTGAGACTGTTCTTAGAACAGCCAAGTTTACCAAAAGAGAAGATGATAAGCATACGTTATGGAACTATGGAAAGCTTTGCTATAACACTAAATATCCTTGGGAATCTACACCGGCTTTTGAATCGGTAAATACATCCTATGAAAAAAATGCTGCGAAGCAGGAACGGAAGCTTACAACAGGCGATATTGAGTCACAGCAATATGTGTTAAAAGAGCTTTTTTCAGGAACAGTTCTAAATGTAAATGCCATGCTTTGGGCAAGGCAAAAGAATAATGTTCTTTATAGAAGAGCCTATTTTGACTTCAATGAAGACAGAGAAAACTGTTGGATATATGGAGTAAACCTTGCGGATTTTCCTGTGGCTAACGGACTTATAAGAGTAGATAAGCACAGGCTCTTTAGGCGCCCTGTTCAGTTTACACTTGGTTCCTATGGTTTTCCTGATAATGGTACCGAGATAATCAGAAAAGAGGATGCAAAAGGCAATAAAGCAATAATCCTAAAGGGCAGAGATAGTCTTGGAAATGAAAGGCAGATGGCCATGACCATATATTACGGCTGGAAGGATATTGATATTGTCAGAAGTAAGGGAACAAATCCTGATTCTGAAGACTCTATTGTAATTTATGGAATTACCAGTTTTGAGCATCAATACGACGCCAGCGAGCCTTATCTTATGGTCTCTCAGGTTATTACAAAGGATAGTCTCGAGGATTTTACTGAGGATGAAATATTCCCAATAAGTGATATTCAAAATAGTGACAGGGCCGGTACAGGAAGCTATGGCGATACTGTCATTACTCTGAAAAACGGAGAGAAATACATAGTGAATTTTGAGGAAATGGAAGGCGACCTTGAACTATAAGAAACAGCTCCTAAGTCTTTATGACTTAGGAGCTGTGTTTTAATTTCCGTATTTAATTTCTAAAGCCTTGTCTGCTATTATGGTTCCAAGCACTGTGTAACCGTAGTCATTTAGATGAACGCCATCTGAAAAGAATGTCTGCCAAGTGTCTTCTTCAGCACCGTTTAGTATATCTTCGGCAGGAAGATTGATCACATAAAAACCATGCGCATCTGCCAGATCATGCTCAACACCTCTGATCCATGAAATATCATAGTAGGGTTCATAGCCCATGTGAGAGTGTGGAGTAGGAGGCAGGACGACAAATATATCTGAATCAGGATACAGCTCTTTAATTTTGTCATAGAAAAAATTTAAGTCATAGGTAAAAGTGTGTTCTGTTTCTGTATCGCCCATTGGACACTGAGTTCCATAGAACCAGTCATTGTAACCTGTCATAACAAAGACTGCATCGGCATCTACATATTTGTCGGTCTGGTCAAGAAGAGAAATATTACCTCTGCTCCATACACCGGCACCGCCAATCCCTGCATTTATTACTTCAGTATTTAAGATATATTCCATGGTTAAAGGATAGTTTGGAACCCATTCTGATTTAGAAGCTCCACCCTGAACACCCTCTGTGACGCTATCACCTATACATATAATTTTGTCCCATGGACAGGAATAAGATTTCAAATCTGCCAGAGCGCTATAAAACATTTTGTAAGTCCAATTGTTCTGTTCTTCTGATATGGAACTTAAATCGCCATTCTTGTATACGACAACGCTGCATTCTCTTGAAGTATCATCAGCACCATAGGCGGTAACAGTAGCGCAGCCTTCAGATAAGGCAGTTACCAGCCCGTCTTCAGTTACGCTGACAACCTGTTCATCACTGCTTTCAAAACGATATATGGTGGTATCGTAAGCATCCTCTGGCATTACCGTTGCCTCAAGCTGCTTTTCTTCACCTTCCTTTAAGAGAAGTACCTGTTCATTAAGGCTTATGTATTTGATTTTTACCAGTACATTGATTGTACAGGAGTCCAAAACATTTTCGTCTTCGTCTAAAAGACTTATAATTGCCTGACCGCTGGAGAGAGTAGTAACCAACCCGTTTTCATCAACTGTTGCAACCTCTTCGTCAGAAGAGGACCATTTATATTCCTTTTCATTCTCTGTGTCATTCTCAGTTTCATAAGTGATTTCCAGCTGATATGTTTCCTCAGTTCCAAGGGTTATTGCATTGGTATTCAGGAAAGATGATACTGGAGTAGAATCTTCGTCCTCCGCAGCAGTAGTATCTGAGGATTCTTCATTTGAAATATCAGAAGTAGCTTCTTCATTATCATTTAACTCTGCCAGCTGTGTACTTTCTGTGGCATAGGCTGTTGCTGGATACAGACCAAGATGAAAGGCACAGGCTATGATTCCCACACTTAGACAAAACTTTAGCTTCATATTTTATTATCCTTTGATTTTTTAGTAGTCTACTATATATAATATACGTATTTTGAACAAAAAAAGTACATTTATACATTTTTTATAATTCAATTATTTCGCAGGCATCTTCTATCTGCCAAAGGACGTCAGCGTCATATTTTCTAAAAGCATTTTCTGTATGAAATCTTGGCCATTCAGTATCATATCCAAGGCAGCGGCAGAGCCACTTTTTACCATGCTCTGTTACATCATTTCTAAAATGAATATGTCCACTTATGCAATAATCAACATTATTGCTTTTCTCCAATATTCTTTGCAAAGCTCTGTTTCCCAGATATGCATTAAAAAAACAGAAGATATTTGTTCCATCAGGAACAGAAAAAGCTTCGTGATTGATCATGTGTGTGATGAAGCATATTTTTTTATCTGAAAGAGCAGTAATACTTTTTTGGAAAACAGAATTAAAATACTCACTTTTTCCAGGGTTGTCCTCTGTCCAGGAATTGAAAAACTTATCCTGCCAGGTTCTGCCAAGATGAGTCATTGCATCAAATTCATCTTTGGAAAAATCCTTTGTATTGGCGTAGGAATAGTCATACCAGCCAATATCACCAACAAGATAATGTTCTCCCAGCACTACATTTTTTCCTGAAAGACAGTTATCATCCCGCCAAAATAAGTCGTAAATGGCATCATTACTTTCGTACCTTCCATCCTTGTTCCACATGTCGTGATTTCCCGGTACATAATAAACAGGGGCACCAGCGCTTTGCTCAAGCTCTTTTACATAACTTATTGTGGTCCTGACATCCTCGGAAATATCACCGGGGATAATAAGTGCCTCGGCCCTGTGGTCCTTTACGAGCTGCTTGTACCAGCTGTTAAAAATAGTGTCGACCTTGGCCTTTTCATTAATGTCTATGTGAATGTCAGAAATAACTGCAACCTTCATTATTAGTATGCTCCATACAGTATCTTTGCAAGCTCTGAGTCTTTATCAAGAAGAAGAGTCTTATCGCCGCCGGAAAGAGAAGCTTTAAGCGCATCAAGACTTCTTGCAAAGTTATAGAAATCAGCCTTGTCCTCATCGTTATATGCATCGGAAAGGATTCTCATGTACTCAGCTTCGCCTTCAGCAATAATTACCTCAGCCTCTTTTTCAGCATTAGCTTTGATAACAGTAACCTGCTTATCAGTTTCGTTTTTGATCTTCTGAGCTTCAGCATTACCCTGAGCTGTGTAGCCGGCAGCAATGTTATTACGTTCTGAAATCATTCTCTCATAAACAGCTGTCTTGTTATCATCAGGTAGATCAAGAGCCTTGATCTCTGCAGTCATAACCTGAATACCATACTCACTAATATCTGAGTTAGATTCTTCAGTGATGATGCTTGTGAGATTATCACCTCTGGCAGCGATTACTTCATCCTGAGTCATGCTTGAAATTGTATTTTTGGTAGCGTTGTAAACTGCTGCTTCAATTCTTTCCTCTGCTCTTGCAGCCTGAGCGCCGAGAGTCTGATAATATTTTTTGGCATCTGTAACGCGCCATACAACATAATCATCAGCAATCATGCTCTTTTTATCTTTGGTAATAACGTCGCTGGTAGGAATATCATAGATTCTGCTTCCGTAGTAAATTGAAGTGGTATCCTGAATAAAAGGAACCTTTACATACAGACCGGGAGAGTCCTTGATATCAACTATTTTTCCAAACTGCTGAACAATTACATAGTGGTTATAATTAACTGTATATAAGGAATTAAAAAGGACAATGATCAAAAAGGCAGCAATGATACCAATCACTGTTCCTAAAACTGTTTTTTTCATATATGTCTCCATTCTGCCAGGATCACTGGCTGAAAAATATTAGTTACCACCCTCTGAATCAGAAGAAGAGGAAGAGCTTCCGCTCATGTCAAAAAAGCTTTCGATAGGATACATGGTCTGTGTTTCCCCATCAGTAATGATTACTTTAAGCTCTGGAAGGATGTCCTCCATAGTCTCGTAGAACATACGCTTTTTGGTAATAAGCGGATAGAGCTTGTACTGCTCATACATCTGGTTGAATCTTGCAACCTGACCTTCAGCTTCAGCGATTCTTGCAGCCTTTTGTGCTTCAGCATTCTGTAAAATTCTGTCGGCTTCAGCTTCAGCCTCTGGAAGCTTTTCATTCTGGTACTGAAGAGCATTGTTCTTGGCTGTATCAGCACCCTGCTTGGCAGTTTCAACAGCCTTAAATGCCTGAATGATTTCCTCTGTAGGTGGTTCAGAGTCCTGTACTGTAATATTTACAACCTGAAGACCTATATTGCGTTCGTTTAATTCCTTTACCATTGCTTCCTTAACTTCTGCCTGAATCTGACCCTTTCCGGTGGTCATGGCTTCATCAACAGTATAGTTGACTACTGTAGAACGGATGCTTGATAAAGCAATATTTTTAAGTATTGTTTCTGGTGCGTTGGAATTATAAAGATATGCAACCGGATCAGAAACCTTATATTCAAGATAAAAATCAATATCCAAAAGGTTAAAGTCTGATGTGATCATTACGCTGTTGCTGTCATCATCAATATTCTGACCTGTTTCAGATACAACATATCCAATACCTGTTCCATGTGTTGTGATATCAACAATTTGAACCTTTTGAATAAATGGAATCTTGAAATAAAGACCAGCGGAATCAGTTCTGATAACCTGGCCAAACATGGTCACAACAGCATTTTCCTGCTCGGTTACCCTGTAAAAGCTTGAAGTGATAATCATAAATAAAACTAAGACTATCGCTGCAATTCCAATAGTTTTTGGGATGTTGGTTTCCTTGTACTTTGGAATATCCCCGTTATTTTTTTTTCTCATAACAACCTCCATATTTTGTGTAGAAAACAAAATGATTTTAAAAGCTAACTCTAGTCAGCCTTTAGTTCTAATATCTGAACTAAATACTAATATAAATTATAATGATAGCCTAGTCAAAAAATATTTGGCAGATTTGAAATACCTTATTTTGGAGTTTTTAGAAAAATAAAAATGATTATAAATTTTTTGTAATATTTAGTATAACATATAACAATATTCCGACATTTGTGATAGGATGAGTATAGGTTTAATAATTAGATGGTTAAAGTATATTCATGCCGGAAAAATAAGCATTTCGCACATTACATCATAAATTTAAAAGGAAAAGATTGATATGAATATATCAGATTTGGATGAAAGAATTGATATTGAGGCTATTCAAAGACATTTTTTGGAGCTGATGGATGCATTTTCAACTTCACTTGATGGGAGAAATGTGTTTATATGCAATATTCCGGAGAATTTTTCTATTTGGGCCAAGGAAGCTGTAGAGTATTTTGGCCTTCCTGATACTAGGATGTATAATGCAGAAGATATCTGGGAAGAATTTATAGCACCGGAGGACCGTGAAAGATTCAGACAAAGTATAGAAGAGGTTTTTAGCGGAAAAACTGATAAACACGAAATATACTATAGAGTTCGAAATAAAGATGGCTTTTACGTTACTTGTGTCAGCAAAGGCAGGCTTATTAAAGAAAATGGTAAACCTAAATTTTTTGCCGGTGTTTTTATCAACTATGATCTCAACGATAAAATTGAGCCTATAACTGGCTTATATTCTCATCCGGTTCTCCTAAAAGTAATGGAAGATTTTAAGAGGGAAAGTAAGCATTATTATCTTGTTCTTATGGGCATTCAAAGGTTCTCTTTTGTTAACTCCAATTATGGTTATAGCTTTGGAAATAAGGTTATTAAGGCTATTGCAGATGTTATGCTATATGGAAGAAGAGAGGGATATGTATTTAAAATTGAAGGCGCAAAATTTGCATATCTAATTGAAAGTGAATATATATCTTCTGAAGAAATTCTTAATAAAACAAATCGCCTACGTGAATATGTAAAAGACAATCTCATTATAAATGGCTCTAAAATTAATCTGGAAGTGTGCACCAGCCTTATAAAGGTTGATAATCCCAAAATAGATGTAAACGCTGTTTATAATAGCGCAATTTATGCTTTAGAGCAGGCAAAAGAGGAAAATCGGCAATCAACAATTATTGTAGACGATGAATATTTTGAAGGAAATAAGCAACACCTTGAACTCCTCTCAAAAATCAGGCGATCTATATACAACAATCAAAAAGGCTTTTTTATGACCTATCAGCCAATTGTTGATGCGAGTACTGAAGAAATTATTGGAGCAGAAGCGCTGCTACGCTGGCAAGATGATCAGGACAACATTGTGTGGCCTAGCAGATATATCGGATGGCTTGAGCAGGATGCGCTTTTTTATGATCTTGGAAAATGGATATTAAGAACATCCCTTATAGATATGCTACCCGTAATTAAGGAAAATCCAGATTTTATTATTAGTATAAACCTTGCTTATCCACAGCTTCAGAGACCGGAATTTGATTCTGATCTTATAGCTATAATTGATGAGGTTGGATTTCCAAAGGAAAATATTAAACTGGAGCTTACTGAAAGATGTAGAGTTTTGAATTTAGATTTTTTGAGGAATAAGGTACTTTTCTTTAATTCTCTTGGGACCAAAACGGCCATTGATGATTTTGGAACCGGATATTCTGCACTTAGTCTGATGCTTGAACTACCTGTAGATCAGATAAAGATTGACAAGTCTTTTGTTGATAATCTGGTTACAAACACGGCAAAACAGAGTCTTTTAAAGGCTGTGACCACTAGTGCAAACGAACTTGGAATACATGTATGCATAGAAGGTATAGAAAATAAAGAACTGGCAGATTTTCTTAGAAATAATTTCAAGATAACCTGTTTCCAGGGCTTTTACTATGACAGGCCGCTGACGCACACAGCATTAATGAATAAGTATTTTAACAAATAAAAAAACTGCCAGAGATTTTAATTCTCTGGCAGATATTTTTATAACTCGTTTTTAGCTTTAATGAGAGAGTTCTCAGCCATGGCAAGGAGTGCTTCCGGACTATCAGCCTCTTCCGGATACATTACATAGCTAAAGGTTGTATCCACTTTGTAAATATGTTTTCCATCTATAATTGGCTCTTCAATTATATGTCTTATATATCTTAGAAGCTCTTCAATTTCACCTTTCTCATAATCACCCCAGGTGAGAATTAAAAATTCGTTACCATCGATTCTGAATACAAGGAAATTATCATCCTGAAGTTTTATAAGTCTTTTTCCAATAACTGATAAAATAAGATCACCGGTTTCGTAACCGTAGTCCATATTGTACTTCTTGAAATTGCGAACGTTTGCACAGATTACTGAAAGAGGAGTGGTGTCATTATTTTCAACGCGCTCTCTGATTCGGCTCATATATTCACATCTGTTGTATAAACCTGTAAGAGCATCTACAGTTACAGCTTCTCGCAGCTGCTCATTGGCGATTCTTAGAGCGTTGGTTCTTCTCTCAACCAGTCTTTCGAGGTGATCATTTTCAGCTTTCTTCTGAATGTATAGCTGTTCAGCAAGCATTCTTGAATGCTGCTCACTTACAAGGAAGATAAAGCACAGACAGATAACTTCCGCCACCAGAGCTGTTGGAGCTTCTACCAACTCAAATATATAAAGAAGAGTAAAGATTAACATTATAATGAAGCTAATATTAATATACAGCTTTTTATTGAACTGAACATCCTTGTCATCAATCTGGAATGATAACCAAGGATATTTTTTCTCAAGATAGAAGGACAGAATGAGCAGGAAGTTACCACCAATTACTATGATATCCGGTAAAAGCTCATTGTACATATAGATAATACTGCTGCTTGGTACCATGTACAGGTAATTTCCAAAGATAATGAATAGATAACCCAAAATATACATGATAAAGGAAGGGTATCTTACGGCTCCGTGGATTGAAATAGCTATAGTAAATACACCGGCAAAGATAAATACCATGCATACAAGTGCTATAAAGTAAAACATGTTATTTTGGCTTATCAGATATCTGGCTGAACTAAGTTTGTTTGTAAAAAGAATAGAAAATGATAAAACCAAAAAGTATTTGCTGATAAAGCTATAGCGGTTCCATTTGGTGTATTTATTGATTATCAGATATAGAACTGCCATGGCTTGCATTATTAGAGCAATAATTGATGGGACAATAAAAAATGGATCACGTGAGCCATCGGCTTGAAGAATATTGGAATCAAAGGCCCATGCAATATTACTTATAAGCCATAGGGCTTCTGAAAATAAATAAATCGCAAAGTAGAAATGCAGTTCACTGTAATCTCTTAGAATAAATATTATTTCGAAAAAGAAAAACACACAAATAACAGGCAGGAGAACGTTGGCTGCCAACGCATTTTCTGCCAAAGCGAAAAAAATATATACAGGATAAAGAATTCCTGATATTGATAATAGAATTTTTGGTAGGTTTTGTTTTATTGTTTTCATTACTTATATATTATCATATAAAAGTGTAATAGTTTTATAAATAATCGATAAAAAATGATTTTTTTTAAAATTTGCATGATAAAATTTTATTGTTAAGAATACTTTTTATAGTATGGACATTTATCTAGATGAATAAAAGCTTTTATTAGGTGGCCTTATGGAGAAAATACGTAAAATAATACGATATATAGGCGAAGACAGAACAATACGATATAACATTTTAATGATTGTTATTACAGTTATAGTTGTATCCATAACTGCCAGTGCTTTATATAAATCTCTTACTAAAGATGACCAGCGCAAAACTACGGAGCTGTTATTTAATGGTGTCTATAATTCTATTGAGAGCGAATTTCTTGGGCCTATTCAGGTTTCCATGACCATGAGTGCAGATCCTATGCTGTTTAATCTTATTGATAGTCGTGACGATATAGGCTCACAGGAATTTGAAAATAGAATAGCAGGATATCTTGATGCGATTAGTGTAGTTAATGACTGGTCTACTGCCTTTTTTGTACTGGATGAAACAAAAGGGTATTACCGAAGTGACGGATATGTAAAAAGACTTAGTGAAGCAAATGGTCTGATTGATAGATGGTATTTTGCCTTTGTAGAGAGTGGAATGGATGTTGCGACAGATATTAATACTGATGAGTTCAATGAGAATGTCTGGACTATTTTTATAGATAAGAGAGTAGAAAAAAATGGCGAATTTATAGGCGTCTGCGGAGTCGGTTTTGTGATGGACGACGTTATCAATATGCTTAAAGAATATGAGCAGACTTATGGAGTTAGTCTATATTTTGTAGATACTGATGGGAATGTAGTGGTTAATTCATCTAATGCCAATCTTGAGACTACTATAAGCGTTGATGTTACAGCTGTTGAGAATCAGGAGGAGGCATTTTGGAGAGATGATAGCTATGTTATGACCAGATATATAGATGAGCTTGGATGGTATCTGGTAGTTGAGAACAATCAGAATAGTTTTTCTATTATCCTTAGAAGGCTTGCTCAATATGGCGCTTTAATAGTTATTATGCTTGTAATCCTTATTACTATATTTAATTACGCTCTTTCCATGGATGAGCATAAGAAGCTCAATAAGAAAGCAACAACTGATCCGCTGACTGGTATTCCAAATAGAGCAGGACTTACAGAAAAAATAGAAGAATTTATGGCAAAGCCTGGCTGCAAAGAGCTGGGTGCAACCCTGTATGTTCTTGATCTGGATCATTTTAAGGATGTAAATGATACTCTGGGACATGCCACAGGTGATAAGGTACTTGTGGATGTGGCAGGACTTTTGATGAAGACCTTTAGAGCAAATGATATTGTTGGAAGAATAGGCGGCGATGAATTTGTGGCCTTTTGTCCTGGCCTTAATGCAAAAGAAACTATAGTAATGAGAGCTAATCAGCTTAATGAAAGCGGCCGTTTGACTTATTCGGATGAGAGAGGAAATTCTGTGGCTATTACCATGAGTATTGGCAGTGCCAAATTCCCTGAACATGGACAGTCCTATGAAGAACTGTTTAGAAATGCTGATCAGGCTCTGTATTTTGTAAAAAACACCACAAGAGACGGCTACAAGGACTTTTCCAGCATTCCCAGCGTTAAAAACTAACGAAAAGTAGTTTTATTTAACACGCTATAATATAATCAGTTTCCGTTTTTGTTAAAAAACGCTAACAGATATTTTGCGTTTCCAATATTTTATGCGGAGTTGCAGATATATTTTTATAAACTTGACCGTTGGTCACAAAATGTTTTTTATTTCTCTAAATTAGTTTCCTTGAAATGCCTATTTTTCGGGCTTTTTGATGTGAGTATATTTCATTGTAACCACTTTAATTTTTTAATAGCATATTTTTGTGGGAAACTCACAAATTTCTTTACGAATTTCCATAAAATTTGATTAATATTTAATAAAGTTATATAATTAACAATAAGAGAATGTACAAATTTTTACAAATTATTCTTTTCGTTTTAAAACAGAGTGGCATCTGTTTTTATGGCATTTATTTTTTATTAAAAAAGATTAGGAGATTTTATTATGGAATGGAAAATCGGCGATCCAATGATCAATGAAAATGATTATTGGCAGGATCCAAACTATGTAGCACCAGACCCTGAAAAAGAACAGCTGGTTCTCGAATTGGCAACGCTTATCACAGACAGAATCAAGAAGAAACTGTCAAAGTCCCTTAACAACAGGGATCCAGAGTATTGGTGTCTGGACAATGTTCTTAATAAGGAACAGGTTAAGTTCTGCCTTAGCTTCAAAAAGACTCGTGTACCTTATTCAGTAGAGCAGCTTGCTCAGATGAATAATATGTCTGTAGAAGATGCTCAGAAGATGGTCGACAGCCTTGTTATGATTGGTATTGTTGAGATGACAAGATCTGAGGATGGAGATCATCATAAGGAATACAATCTTCCAATTTTCGTACCAGGTTCAGCTGAGTTCATGATGATGAGCGACAAGCTTACAGATGAACATCCAGAAATAGCAACCTTCTTTAACCTTATGACACAGATTCCTCTTGCAGGAATTACACAGATGGTTCCTCCAGGTGGTGGCGGTGTTGGTATGCACGTTATCCCTGTTGAGAAAGCCATTGAAATGGAGAATAAATCAGTTTCAGTAGAGCACATTTCTCACTGGCTTAATAAATATGACAAATATTCAGTTGGTCAGTGTAGCTGTCGTAAACAGCAGAGAATGCGTGGCGAAGGCTCTGGTGAAATTGAAGGTGAGTACTGTATCGGTGTAGGCGACATGGCAGAGTACTGCGTAGACAGAAATGTTGGTCGTTACATCTCATATGAAGAAGTACTTGAGATTCTTGAAAGAAGTCGGATCGTAGCCATGTCGTTCTGTGAGCCAAGG
>JAZRKG010000084.1:0-3315 GCA_045646185.1 Butyrivibrio sp. | reverse complement strand
CGGCTTACTACTTCTTCAAGTGTATATGGTGATAATGAATAAATACCTGGAAGGTCAGTAACGATAACGTCCTTGTGACCTTTTAAACGACCTTCTTTTTTCTCAACTGTAACACCTGGCCAGTTACCAACATACTGATTTGAACCAGTCAAAGCATTAAATAATGTTGTTTTACCGCAGTTTGGATTTCCTGCGAGTGCTATTTTTGTTGACATATTGTCTCCTTCTTATATTATTATTTTTATTTTCTACAAAATCACTCTATCTCAACAATTTGAGCATCTTCCTTACGCAGTGATAACTCATAACCACGTACTGTAATTTCCACAGGATCTCCCAGAGGTGCAACCTTTCTGATATAAAGCTTGCTACCCTTAGTAAGCCCCATATCCATGACTCTTCTCTTAAGAGCAGAGTCTTCAGCATTAAGCTTTTTTACAACAACTGTTTCTCCAACTTGTGCTTCTCGAAGCGTTCTCATACATTGTCTCCTTTTATACCATTATTTTTTTTGCCATATCTTTGTTGATTGCTACTCTGGATTCTTTGATCTTAATGATCATATTTCCATCATTAGAGCTAATAGCTGTAACTTCAGCTCCTTCTACAAAACCCAGATTTTCAAGAAATCGCTTAGTATCTTCGCGACCACCTACTTTAACCACAGTAGAAGTTTCTCCATCATTTAGTAATGAAAGTGGCATCATGCACGATTTCCTCCTTTCGTTTCCAATTAGCAATAACGCAATATAGCGTAATAAAGCACTTTTATTAGTTACCCATTGCTAACCAACTAAAAGTATATGCAAATAGAAAATGAAAGTCAATATCAAAATCAAAAAAAATTACTAAAATTCGCAGTAAAATCAAGGCATTGTGACGAATTTAGATTGTGCAAAATTATCTATTACGCAATTACAAATCTTCTAATAAATGACTTTACATACATAAAGAAATGCCATTCTATCAAAATAGAATGGCATCAAATCTTTTTTATTCAAATATATACTTCATTTTAAAACTGTTTACATAGCTCTCCACCTCAGCTACAGCGCCTGTTACGATAGGCATCTGAGGAGGCAGATGACCGATATCAAGATCCATTATTATAGGAACATTAAACTCAGAAAGAACATCTGCCACTGCGTGGTATTGGTCGAGACCAATGAATCCTTCATCAAAATGCATTGGTCTTCCGATCAAAAATCCCTTCATGTTATTAAACCACCCGGCATTTTTCATCTGCCAAAGAGCTCTTCTGATGCTCATTACATTAAGATCACAGGATTCCAGGAAAAAGATGATTCCGTCTTCCTTGTACTTATTAGTAAATTCCGCAGTTTTGTCAAAGCCTGTTCCACATAAAACCTGAAGGCAGTCCATACAACCGCCTATAATCCTGCCCTTCATGGTAACCTTTGTATCCGTCTCTGTGCCAGACAAAATCTCTTTTCCTTTAGATGGAACAAAATACTTTATCTCCATCTTCTCGGTAAGATTATAAGGCTCAAGAGGATGTTCTTCATCCCGAAGGCCTTCTTTTTCCCATAAATCATAATTATGGACTTCAAGGCTTTCTCCGCCAAGAATTTTGAAGCAATCATAAAGTGACTCGTGCCACTTTTTCATTCCAAAGGTTGCAGCACAGGGTCCATAAATAGCTGCAGTATCAGCAAGAGTTGCTGAAAGATAAGTAAAATTGGTATTGTCAGAAAAGCCCATATACCACTTCGGCTCAGCCTCTGATATCTTTTCAAAATCAATGAAAGGAACAACCTCGCACATCAGCTCTCCACCGCCGCAGGAAATTATTGCATCGCTTTCATCAGACAAATAAGAATCCACCAGCTCTTTTCCGCAAAGCTCTGGCTTGTTACTGATTCCTATGCCCTCTGCCAGTCTGCAGTTTGGGCCAAGCACTGTTTTGTAGCCCATATCATTAAAGGTTTTTAGAGCATTGTCAAAAGAAGTATTGTATGGCTCTGTTGCACAACCAAAAGAGGGTGCAACAAAACCAATAGTTCCATTTTGTGGAAGAGCTTTAGGATATCTCATTTAGGACCTTTCTAAACGCCTGTTACAGCTCAGTTCTAAATACCGCTACTGTATAAGCGTCATTTATTTTACAAATTTTTCCGTTATCCATCATTGGGAATTCCTGAAGATAAATCTTGTCATCCTCATGGAGGGCATTAATCTTTACGAAGCCGTCAAAAGAGTCTGCTACTCTCTTTCCTTCTGCATCATCAACGAATCTCTTTAAGCCAACTTCCCAAGTCTGGCCTGTATAGAAACTATCTGCAATCATCAGAGCTGCTCCATCTTTTTCCATATACATCTCGCCTGAATCGCAGGTATCATCAAGTATCAGAAGCACTTCATCATATTTTTCCTCAATACCTGTAACGTTTAAATCATAGTATACGATATCTTCTTCAGAAAAAGCACTTTCACAAATATCGTTATCAGAAACCTTAAGAGCCTTTCTTGCTTCAGCAGCCTTATTTTTAGCCACATCTCTCTTGTAATCTTCCAAAACTGAATAAGTGGTTGTAGCCTTATTTTCAAGCTTTTCCTTAGTTGCGTATACAGCAAAGTTCATGCTGCTAAGCATATTGTCATCCATAGCCTCAAGGTCAAAGCCATATTCAGCAGTAACGTCACCGCCTGCTTCCTGCTGACAAGCAAACTCTTTGTTGTGCTTGTCTGAAGATGTGTAATCTGGCCAGATGCTATAAGAGCCGTACTTCCAGGTACCCTCTTTTACATTGGTATAAAGCTCATACTTGCCATCAGCGCGTCTTACTACATCACCTTCACTAATAACAAGGTGCTCGATACCGCCAATAAATACCTTGGATGCATGAAGAGCTTCATCTCTTGTAAGAGTGATGATAACAGTTCCGCCTAGGTCACCTTCGATATCATAATTAGCGCTTACTGCATTATCTGTATAGAATACATAAGCATCTGCACCATTTTCACCAGCTCCTCTTAATATGCAAAGAGGTGTTGCCATTGCAGTCTTTAGGATTGCTCCATTTTTGCCAATTGGCAGATTAAATGGATAGAAGAAGTAATCTCCATCTGCAATGTCTCTTGCTTCATAGGAAGCTATAACAGTCTTGCCATCAGCAGCATATGCCCTGAGCTCTTCGTCTCTGTGCTCAGCCATCTCATATCTGCGCTGATAGTTATTTACAAAAAGATATCCGCTCTGAATATCATTTCCTTCTGAATCTGTAATTGTATGGCATCTAACTGAAGTTCTAAGTGAAGAAAGATCATCAGCGTGCTCTGTATTTCCAGGCTGTG
>JAZRKG010000083.1:0-32215 GCA_045646185.1 Butyrivibrio sp. | reverse complement strand
TGTGAATGCTAACCGCCTTCAGCTTCATACGCTCGTTTACAATATATTTAATCTGTTCAGACGTCTTGTTTTACCTGAGCAGATGAGTAAGCACCTTATCGATACTGTCAGACTGAAGCTGCTCAAGATTGCCACTAAGGTAGTTCACTCTGGCAGATACATAAGATTCAACCTGTGCAGTAGCTGTCCATACAAGGATGATGTTTTCCAAATCTTCGAAAACATTTGGCAGCTTAAAGTGCAGTTGGAATAGTAACTTTAATGTACCTTGACAACCCAAAAGCCATTCTCAGGGAGCTATAGGGGAAGTCTACCCTTTTTCAGCTTCTAAGTGCAATAATATCCAGCACCTGCGCTTCAAAAAATCTTTAAAGCGAATTTTGAGTGGTTTTATGGTTTCATGAATAATTCAGGTTAATATTTTCGATTTTGGGTATATCAATTTTTTTTTGTGACAATAAATAGTTTTCATAAACTTTATTTCCAATGAATATCACAGTAATTATTATTGCGCTAGCTAATACAGCTTCCATAAATAATTTTCGTTTTATCCCATTTATTTGTATTTTCATTAGTACGCCTCCCACTTTCAAAAACTTTTTTCAACACCCCAAAAATAAGTATTGGAAATAAGCCACGCAAAAAATGGTGGCAAAGATAAAACAGATAGATTTAGACAAACATGTTCTCCCCACAAGAACTGTTATAATTATACATAATCCAGAATCATAAAACCTATCATAAAATGATAGATTTTTAGAAAAATTTCTCATTAATACTTAAATTCAACATTTATAAGGATTATATTATATCCTACCGCTACAAAGAAAAAGCTTAGGCGTCCATTTTGATCTGATCTCCTAAGCTCTTATTTTTTGTTATTCAGTTTTCTTGTTCACGGTGACTTCATCACATTATTTCAGAATGGCTTTGACAAATTCCCATGTCTTTGCTGTTGATTCTACTGAAAGCTTTTCTCCGGTAGAATGAATAGCTTCCATATCTGGACCTATAGACACACAATCAAGGCCTTCTATTTTTTCACTAAAGAGGCCGCACTCAACGCCCGCATGAATTGCTACTACCTTAGGTTCTACACCGTTAAGCTGCTTGTAGACTTCAACCATGTGTTTCCTCAGCTCTGAGTCTTCCTTGTAAGCCCAGCCTGGATATGAGCTGTTTGTTGAATGATATCCGCCAAAGGCCTCTGTAATAAGTCGTAGTTTTCTAAGGAGGAAGTCTTTGGACTGTTCCACGCTACTTCTAACAGAGTACTCAAGCTGTAGTTCATCCTCTGCAAGCTTTAAAATACCAAGGTTAAGAGAAGTCTCTACAAGTTCTTCGATAGATGCGCTGTTAGCCTGAACGCCATTTGGAAGAGCTATAATAAGCCCCATAGCTTTATTAAAGCAAGCTTCTGTAACGGCATTTGTCTGCTTTGTTCCTTGTGAAGTACATACAATTTTAAATCCAGGATCTTTAACTGCAAGTTCCTCATGAATCTCTTTTTCAACTTTGGAAAGAGCTGCCTCCAGTGCCTTGGCAGATGCAGAAGAATCCAGCACAATTTTTGCAGATGCGATTGAAGGAATTGCATTATCAGCAACACCGCCTTCCATATCTACAAGACCAAATTTAACGGTATCAGAGATGTTCATAAGCACCCTTGATAAAAGGAAGTTCGCGTTACCACGCTCTTTTTTAATCATCTCTCCTGAATGTCCACCTAAGAGGCCATTTATAGTAATATCAAAGCATTCGCCAGAAAGAGGCTGTCTTTCTACTTTGAGGTTACTGTGGAATCTTGCACCACCAGCGCAGCTAACCAGCAGCACGCCTTCTTCTTCATTGTCCATATTAAGGAGCTTTTTGCCCTTTAAAGAAGAAAGGTCAATTGCTCTTGCGCCATCCATTCCTGTCTCTTCATTGGTAGTGATAACTACTTCAAGTGGTGGATGAGGGATAGTATCACTATCTAAAAGTGCCATGCAATAAGCAACTGCAATACCATCATCTCCGCCCAGGCTTGTTCCCTTAGCCCATACATATTTGCCGTCTGTCTGCAAATCAAGTGGATCCCTTGTCATATCCTTATCAACATCAGGATCCTTTACCGCAACCATATCCATATGTCCCTGCAAAATGATAGGTTCCTTATCCTCATATCCCTTTGTGCCAGGTTTCTTAATAATTACATTAAGTTCTTCATCCTGAATAACATCAAGGTTTCTGTCTTTTGCAAACTTCACCAGAAAATCACTTATCTGCTGGAGATTTCCTGAGCCGTGTGGGATGTTACAAATCTCTTCAAAAAAGCCAAATACTTCCTTTGGCTGTAAGTTTTCTAATACTGCCATTTTTATTACCTCCAAATGTCTATAATTAAAAGACCACCTTGAATTATCTCACATGTTTAAAAAAAGGAAAAGACCATTACATTTTTTCCATAAAAAAAGAGAACAGGCAATTGCCTGTTCCCTTGATCGTTTATAAACTAATTATGCAATCTTTGACTTTGCAAGCTCAGCAAGTGTCTTGAAGCCTTCAGCATCGTTAACTGCCATCTCAGCAAGCATCTTTCTGTTGATGTCTACGTTAGCAAGCTTAAGACCGTGCATCATCTTGCTGTATGAAAGACCGTTAAGTCTTGCAGCAGCGTTGATACGTGTGATCCAAAGAGATCTCATATCTCTCTTCTTCTGCTTACGTCCAGCGAAAGCTGATGTAAGAGCTCTCATAACTGACTGCTTAGCTACTCTATACTGTTTTGATCTTGCTCCTCTGTAACCTTTAGCAAGCTTTAATACTCTTTTATGTTTCTTCTTAGCATTTAATGCGCCTTTAACTCGTGCCATTTCTATATCCTCCTAAAATATCTACATAAATCTACCATTTACTTAATTATTCGATATCGAATTATAAATATGGCAGAATCTTCTTCATTGTCTTAAGCTGAGTTGCATCAACAAGACCAGGCTGTCTTAAGTTTCTCTTTCTCTTTGTTGACTTCTTTGTTAAGATGTGGCGCTTGTACGCTTTATTTCTTACTAACTTACCTGTACCTGTTACCTTGAATCTCTTGGCAGCAGCTCTTTTTGTCTTCATTTTCTGCATTGCAAAAATCCTCCTGTACTTCAATTTTACGATTGCACAATAAAAACGTGCTGTAATAATCACTTACAATATTTAAATTAACCTATACGTCAAAGTTATGAACGTTTCTCAGTTAAAAACATTGTCATACTTCTGCCCTCTACCTTAGGCTGTTTCTCAACAACAGCTACATCTGATAGAGACTCTGCAAAGTCTGTCAGAATATGTACGCTTGCACCCATATGAGCCATCTCACGTCCACGGAAACGAAGTGTAACTTTAACTCTGTTTCCTTTTTCCAAAAACTTCTTAGCAGCATTAACCTTTGTGTTCAGATCATTGGTATCAATGTTTGGAGAAAGTCTGATCTCTTTAATCTCAACTGTTTTCTGTTTCTTCTTGGCTTCTTTTTCCTTACGAAGCTGTTCATACTTGAACTTACCGTAATCAACTACCCTGCATACAGGTGGCTTAGCATTTGGAGCAATCTTAACAAGGTCAACTCCTGCATCATCTGCAAGCTTTCTGGCATCCTGAATTGACATAACACCAAGCTGCTCTCCATCAATTCCGATTACACGTACTTCTTTGTCTCTGATCTGTTCGTTAATAAATAATTCGCTAATTGTTTTGTACCTCCGACAAACTAAAAAAGTGGATACACAATCGTATCCACTTCAAAATTCATACCGATCCCTCCAAGGGATTTGAATTATTAACGCCTGACAGCTACGCCTCAGGGTGAGAGTGGATACTCTGCTTTGTTTTCAAACATAAAGAATATACCATTACATAAAAGTAATGTCAAGAATATTTTTGATAATCAGGTAAAAATATTTTTGATAATCAGGTAAAAATTTTTTGATAATCAGGTAAAAATGCCTACCACGATAACATGATAGGCATTTTGATTATAGTTTAGTTAAGAGCTGAAGCGTAACGATCATACTGAGCCTGTTTAACTGTCAGAACATCTCCAAGACAGATAGCATTAAGTTCATCAATATATGTATCGAACTCATCCAGTGAACGGTTTCCTGTAACAAAGGCCGTAGCGTTTTCATCAACCAGAGTCTGAATATCTGTCATATATGTATTTACGATTTCAGATTCATCAGAAGTTGAATAGATAAATGGCCATGGATCTACAACATACTGACGAAGCTCAGCGTTGCACTCTGCATGCCAGTCAGCAACAAGGATATCGGTAGCTTCCACAGACTGCTGAGCCGGGAATACAAATGATGGATTGATACCAAGCTGCTGTAACCAGTCATTATCCTGTCCCTGCTCGGTAAATACCTTGTCACCATTTGCATCAATTTCATAGCTTTCACCAAGAATACCCCACTGATAAAGTTCCTGGCATGCATCGCTCATAGCATAATCAAGGAATTTGCAGGCAAGATCAACATCTGATGATGATGAGCTTACGCCAAACATATTACCAAGTTCAACACGTCCTACATAGTAGCCTTCATACTCACCTGAAAGAGGCTTTGCACCTACAAATGCTGTTGCAGCAGTGCCATCATAGTATGGAAGTACATTTGAATACATCATTGACATAGCCCAGCTATAGTCAAAAGCAACACCTGTAAGGTCGTTAGAAATTCTTGCTATTACCTGATCTCTGTCAAGAGAAGTGTATTCTACTTCGAGAAGTCCTTCTTCATATAATCCGTTTAAGAACTCAAGGTAGTTTTTATAATTGGTAGAATCAGCATACGCATAAGTAACTGTGCCGGATTCATCTGCCTGGAAGCCGCTTACAAGGTCAAGGCCAAAAGCTGGTCCAAACATATAAGGAAGGAATGCACTCATGATACTCATAGGAATCTCATCTGTTGTATCACCGTTGTCATTCATATCGTTTTCCTTGAAATATCTAAGAAGCTCAACAAAATCATCCAGTGTCTCAGGAGCTTCTACTCCTGCCTTATCAAGCCAAACCTGATTGTACATAAGACAAGGCTGGTAATCCTTACCTACGTTTGTTCCCGGAACATAGTAGATATGTCCGTCTTCTGCTGTTATTTCAGCTTTGATTACAGGATTTTCTTCGAGCCATGCTGTAAAATTAGGCATGGAATCAAAGTGCTCGTCCAATGGTTCAAAGAGCCCGGATTTGATGTATATCTGGTTTGTGTCCTGGTCTGGTAAAAGAACAATATCAGCATCAACGTTACCAGATGTAAGCATAGGT
Organism: Butyrivibrio sp.; assembly: GCA_045646185.1. GTDB lineage: Bacteria > Bacillota > Clostridia > Lachnospirales > Lachnospiraceae > Butyrivibrio. The sequence goes on along the minus strand of JAZRKG010000083.1, from coordinate 26,916 downwards.
GTTGCAGCATCCTGATAGCTGTTATAATCCAAAAGTTGCCATTCTACATCTACTCCTGACTGCTCTACAACAGTTGTTACAATTCTTGCATTTGCAATATCAACGTTTGAATAGTTAGAAGTCTCAGCCAGAATCTTGAGTGATTTTCCTTCTTCCTGTGTGATAGGTGCTGTTCCTTCATACACATAGCCAGTTTCATCTGCCTTGGCTGTTCCACTTTCTGAAGCCCCTGCGCTCTCAGTTCCTGCTGCCCCTGTATCAGTTCCTGCAGAACCGGAATCTGATGTTTTTGTACATCCTGTCATGGTTCCCAATGCCATAGCAGCCACAAGTGTTAATGTAAGTAACTTTTTCCTTTTCATATAAATCCTCCTGTTTTCCATACAATATATAGTTGCTACCTTATTCAAACGCCTCAGGCGTATAGAATACCATTTTTTATCCCTTTACAGCTCCAAGCATAGTGCCCTGAACGAGATATTTCTGTACAAATGGAACCACCAGCATGATTGGCACTACTGCTACTACTATGCAGACGTATCTTACCTGAATAGTAGACTGGCTGGCTGCTGCCATTGATACATTTGTTGTCTGAGTAATTTCCATTGATGCCTGCAAAAGAATCCTTCTAAGAAATATCTGCAATGGCTCTTTTTCCTTGTCACTTATATACAGCATTGCATTGAAGAAATCGTTATATCTGGCCACTGCATAATAGAGAGTAAGTACCGCAAGGGTTGGTTTGATCAGTGGTACTGCTATTTTAGTCATTATATAGATATCGTTTGCACCCTCTATGGCTGCCTCTTCAAAAAGTTCTTCTGATATTGATTCAAAAGCGGATCTGCATATCATGACATTGTAGGCACTTACCAATACCGGCAAGATCATGGCCCATCTGGAATTATAGAGTCCAAGCTTGGTCACAACTATATAGATTGGTATCAGTCCACCTGAAAAATACATTGTAAATGCCAAAAGGAAGTTCATCTGCTTCCTTAGGAAAAATCTTTTTCTTGATAATGGATACGCTGCAAGGCATGTGAACACTACATTTAATATTGTTCCTACCACTGTGTAAAAAACTGTATTGGCATAGGCTGTCCACAGCAAATCATAGTTGAATACTGTTATCAGCGCATCAAAGCTTATATCCACTGGCAAAAACATTACAAGTCCTTTATTTACAGCTTCGCCAGAGCTTATGGATACGCTTACCACATATATGAATGGATACACACATATAACCACTGCCAATATCAGGAATATTGCTATAAGAAGATCAAATAATATATCTCCAAAAGTACTATTTTTTAATCTTTTCATCTGCTCTTCCCCCTGTTACCAAATTGCTGTATCAGAGAGTTTACGGCTAAGGCGGTTGGCCACAAATACAATCGCAAAGTTGATGACTGAGTTAAAAAGTCCAACTGCTGCCGCATAGCTGTAGTTATTGCTCTGAATACCCTGTCTGTACACGTATGTCTGAATTACATCTGCTGTTTCATATACTGCTGTATTGTATAAAAGATATACTTTCTCAAATCCAACGCTCATCATACTTCCAAGGGTCATGATGAGAAGCAGTATAATTGTTGGTTTTATGGATGGAAGGATCAGATGCCATATAATCTGTCTCCTATTGGCACCATCCACTTTCATTGCTTCATATAAATCCGGTGAAATTCCCATTATGGCTGCAACGAATATTATGGAATTGAAGCCAAAGGACTGCCATGAACCTGAAATTACATATATTGGTCTGAACCACTCCGGCAGGTTCATGAAGTTGATACTCTCAATTCCTATTTTGTTCAGGAGCTGGTTGATGATACCTCCTGAAGGTGACAGGAAATTGTTGATCATACCACAAACTACAACAGTTGAGATGAAGTATGGTAAGTAGGTGCATACCTGAATTGACTTCTGTAGTTTCTTATTTGTTACCTGTGTTACTGCTATAGCAAACAGTATTGGAATAGGAAATCCAAATATCAGTGAATAGAATGATAATAGGAATGTATTCCTTACAAGTCTCCATAAATATACTGAACTAAAAAACTGATTGAACCATTTAAAACCAACCCATTCGCTGGTAAATATACCCATGAGTCCTGAGCCAATTCTGTATTGATTGAAAGCCATCACTATTCCAGTCATAGGGAAATAGCAAAATACCAGATAGTAGATAACCACCGGAACCATCATTATAAGAAGATATCTGTCCCGATATACAAGCTGTTTTAGCGTTAACTTTTTCTGGGGAATTTTTATATTTGAAGATTTACTGCCCCTTTTCATACTTCCTCCTCGCATCTTGTTTTGCCTTTGCAAAATCATCATAATTTATAAAAATGTTTAGGAACAGATTCATTATTTTCACCATCATTTTTTCAGAAAAAAATGACGCATCCCTACGGACACGCCACTTTCAAAGGTATGTAAATTTTTGAAGCATCATTTTTATCTTGCAGGATCATTTTTGGCCAAATCAAGCTGAAAGTCGCTTGGGTTGCAGCCCACAAGGCTTTTAAAGTTACGTCTGAAGGTAAGTTGATTTGAATAGCCGCAAGCTACGCCGATTTCAGACAGCGACATTTTTCCTTCCTTTAAAAGTTCGATTGCCTTGCCAATACGTTTATTCTGGAGATACTGCAAATAGGTATTGTTGAATTTTTGTTTAAATAAAAGGATCAGATACTTGTTGCTGACGTTAAATCTGTCGGAAAGTGTCTGAAGAGAGATATCTTCATCGCAATAATGCTCGTCAACGTAGGTTATTATCTCATCATCAAGCATTTTGTCTGCCTTGACCTTGTCTCCCTGGAGGTCAAGGTAGTCGATTGCAGATATAAGGGCTGCATCATAGTAATCAAAAGCTTCCTGCAGTGTCACAAGGCCTAAAGGCTTATCCACGTTAAGATGTACGGTTCTGAGCTGTGTCATCTCGCGAAGTTGTTTAATGATACTAAGGTGTACCTCGTCTAATAACGCTCTGTATACTTCTGACGGAGCATCCAGGTCAAGGTTCTTTTTATAGATATCAAATAACAGTTCATGAACGCTTATGCGATCTCTTTTTTCAAGGCATATCTGCAGCTTTGTTCTGAAGTCACCAGGAAAGTAGTATGATACAACCTCTTCCGGATTCTCCTCGTGAAAAAAGATTTCTCCCCTGCTGTCTCTTAGGACTCCATCTAAAGCTTTCATGGCATTTTCGCAGGCGTCCTTGAGTTCTGTAATGTCATCCCTCTGCCTGTCAACGCCCATGGATACAGCACAATGCGCATCAGATATAAGGGCACTGATGGTTCTGTGGATGCTAAAGAAGAGTTCGTCTTTGTCACCTTCGTCGTCGTAATTAAGGATAAGATAGCTGTTAAAAATGTCTTTGAAGTAATAGGATACACGGCATTCCTCAGTTGTGAACATCTCCACAATCTGGCCCAGTACGTTTTCCACAGTCTGGCTAAGGGTATGCCTTTTTTCAGTGCTGCCTTCATAAGCAAAGTTAACAACAGACACTATGTAATATGGTCTTTTCAGGTCCAGAAAGTCTTCCACTGAAAGAATGCTTATTTTGTCCTGATCAGGCTCACCGCTAACAATCGCCTGCATTACTCCGGCTCCTGCATAGGGGCTTATGGTAAGCATTTGCTCCCTGTAGCTGTTTTTTTCACCAATCAATTGCTCTATTCCTCTGGTGATGCTGGATAACTCATCCTCAGCTTCTGTAATCGGTGCCTGGGATACAAGTCTGTTTATTTCATCAATTGGCTGATAGTATTTCTTGGATTCCCAGTAAGCAAGCCAGATAAAGAAAATAGATACCACAACAATGCTTATAAGAATAGGCATAATTGCAAGCCAGTTTACCAGAATGCGGTTAGGGCTGGTATGCAGTTCAAAGGTAATCTCAGAATTTTTCTTTGATGCAGAGGTAAAGATTTCGCTGCCAGAGCAGTCACCTACAGTGAACAGCTCTTCACCGTTATAAAATGCCGCTATGCCTTCATCTGAGCCAAGGACTTTTTTTATCTCACTCTCAATATCAGACATGTCCATCATAACGCAGATAGTTCCTATGCTGGTTCCGTTCTGGTAGGTATAGTTGTCGCAGTAGATCAGGTTATTCTTGTTGTAGGCATACCAGTTCTGGCCTTCCAGCCCCAGTATATCCACAACAGTGCCAACTGCGTAGAATGGAAGCTGCCTGTCTTCAGGTTTGGTGTATTTATTGGGCAGATAAATGACTCCGCTACTGGAATAGGCTTTTTCACTATTATCAGCAAAAATAGTGATTCCATAAATAGAAAAACCTCTCGATGTAACAGCAGAGTGCATCTCTGAAGCTATAAGCTGTGAATCATAAGCATCTAAAGTGCTTCCAAGCTTAATAGCCATGTATAGGTTTTTCATGGCTGAGGAAAATCTCAGATTTTGAACAGCATTCTGTGCATCAAGAATACGTTCGTCGATAATGTCAGAAATTTCGTTTAGCGTGTATTCACTATCTCTTTCACGCTGCATAGAAGTAATCTGATAGTTTTCAAATAAAACAAAACCTGTGTACATAAGTACACAGGTAGCAATTACTATCAGATAAGTAAAGAACATTCTTTTAAACACCTTACTCTGAAACATATAGAACTACCCCACAATTTTATTCCCCAAGGTAGTTATATTTTATCATATTCGCCATATTCACAGCCTACATTTTTGCAAATAACTTCATCAATTAATTTGCCTTTGTGATAGAGTTTTACAGTGCCTTCACCGTTTCCTCCATTCCAAAGTCTGTTATGAAGTTTCTTGCCGTTTGGCGCTTCGTAGTTTACAAGAAGCATGTCCTTTTTGTGGCAGGTAATGTCGGTAACCATACGGTTTGTCCAGGTCTTTTGCTCAACATGCCAGATAATCTGGTCATGAGTCTCCCTGCAATCAAACTTAGTTCTGGTAAAGGTCCAGAACTTGGAGAAGTTAAATTCATAAGGTTTGCCTTCGTACCAGTAGGCTGAGAGAAGTTTTCTTTTAAGGGCAACAGGGCCGACCTTTGGGCAGCCGCCGCCAATATCAAAAACGCTGTCTTCCAGTTTTCTGCCAAGGAGCTTGCTGGTAAGGTTATTTGAGGACAGCCATACCCATGGAGATGTAAAGTCTTTGCCCCAGTTCTTGTCAGCATAGCCATAGGAGGTGGCCGGGTCTACTTTGTAGCGCCTTCCATTCAGTACTATTTCGCCACTATATTCTGTTTTCATGCCTTCTGCATGCCAAAACATTTCAAAGGCCTGTATTTTTCTAAAGAGCTTGCCGGCTCCATATCCTACGTTAAAGGCTGTTTTTTTATTAATGGAAAGGTCCCAGCTCATCTCTCCTGCGGAGCACATGTATTCAGGGTGTTCCACAGCTTCTTTTTCCGAAACAGCAACTTTTCCACGGGTTCTGGTCTCTGTAAGGTAGTTTTCCCCTGCCGTTACTGAAAAGGGAACTCCCATATCCACAGTGATTTCATCCCAGCCGTAGAAATTGTGAATCTGCAGGGCTTTGGTAGAGTCATTTCCCCAGGAGCCTGCTTTTATCATCAGATATGAAGGTCTTACTTTCTGGATTTTGTTATCAGGAAGCTGTCCAAAGACTGGTTTTGCGCCGCCGGATGCAGGATTGCACAAAAAGAACTCTATAAAGAATGCTTTTTCTTCGCCTGTCACGGCGTCTTTTCCCGTAAAAGAATGCCACCACCAGTCATAGCCAAGTCTGGCCTGTGAGCCAAAGAGCTGGCACTGGTTTCTTGAAATATCTGATGTATTAAACATTTGTTGTCTCCATTAAAGTGAATCTGCACAGCTTTCAACATAGCTTGCTGCCTGTGGGCAGCTGGATGTAAGGGTTGTAGGCTGCAATAGCAGGTATTCATAAACCTCTGCAAAGAACTCAGTAGCTGATGTCTGGCCATATTCTGTCAGGTTGGCTGACTCAGACTTGTAGATAGTCTCAAATTCAGAGGTTTTTGATGTGTAATTACATTTATAATCAATATAGTGACCTATCTCGTGGACTACACAGTAGGAATACTGTCCGGCATGCACATAAATGGTCTTTTGATTGAAGTATATGCAGCCTTCTACGCCTTCTGTCTGTCCCTGAAATAACAGGTCATCAAGATCAGCAGTTGTAAGAATTATTTCCCAATCGTCTTCTTCAAATGCAGATATAACCTGAGGATCAGCCTCGATCACAGTTTCAAGATATGCACAGAAGTCTTCGTATTCGCTATCTGAAACATTGCCAAGGATGCTTACATAGCTGTAGTCTTCACTTTCTGTAAGTTCTCCAAGTTTGTCAGTCTCTTCAAATACGCCTGAATCAATGCGGGGATTTTCAGTATCTCCGGTAGGTTTAGGCATTGAATCTTCTATTTTTCCATTATCCTCAAAAGGAGATTTAGGCTGAATGTTTTTGTCAGTCTTTTTACCAGTTGCTGATACGTTTTGTGTCCCAGGCGCCTGCTGGTTCTGTGGGGTCTGGTTTTGCTGAGATTGTGACTGGCCCTGAGCCTGCTGGTTTTGTGGCTGGCCTTGGTTCTGTGGCTGGCCTTGATTCTGTGGCTGACCTTGGTTTTGTGGGCTCTGCTGTCCAGCGCTTTGATTTTGCTGAGTTTTGGTTTGCTGTAACTGGGCTTGTGGCTGGCCTTCCTGAGTTGTGGCTTTAGCCTGGGTATTGTTAAACTGTGAAATTAATTTTGTAGCTTGTGTCTGAATAGCAGTAACTTTTTCCGCAAAAAAATCACCTCCGGAAGCATTCACGTTCACAGCCGAGCATGCTACACCTCCTGCAGCTACTATACCGGCTATGGATTTAATAACTTTCATCATAAGTACACCTCTCTACTCACATAAATAATGCACAACAGTAAATGACCTGGTTCAATAGCTCATGAGCCAAGTCTCCTCACAACAATTTTTTATGTTTTCCCCGATATACATACGAATGCTCCAGTGTGATTTATCATTCACAACATATCACTATTATAAACCTCTTGGAGGAATTCGGCAAAGGAGCTGCGAGCCAAGGTAGTGGGTGGGCCGCGCTGCACTTGGGCCTGCGTGTCGGTGGGTACTTAATAGCGGGAATACGGGAAGGGGAATCTATTTGAGAAGCCTTGGGGCGGAAAATGCATAGAATTTCTCCAAAAAAGTTCTGTGTCTATGCATGCTCTGGGGCTTTATTTCGTGGCCAAAGAAAAAAATGCATAGAGTTTTATGAGAAAAGTTCTGAGTATATGCATTTTTAGTTTTTATATTTAGTGCCATAGCTTTGAAATGCATATACTTTCTAGGGGATTCTTTATAGGTATATGCATATTTGCTTATCATCAAAGATTTTCATATTGAAAGTTGCATATACTTATCAAAGAAATACTCTAGGTATATGCATTTTTTCTTACTTTGGTAATTTGAGGGCTTTTATATGCATATACTTATTCAGATATAACTCCAGGTATATGCATTTAATAATGAGGATAAGGAAAAACCTACAAGACTGCAGCTTTTGAGCAGTCTTGTAGGTTGTATGAAGCTTTTCTTTCCTACTGAATGCCTTAAGGTGCATCTTCTGCTCTGCTTTAGGCTATTCCAGGTTCACTCCAAAGACAAACATTCTGTTATTGACGCCAGAGTACTCGCAGGTATAGAGGACTACGATGCTGGCAGTGCCTTGGGAGATGGCACTGTCAAAGGAAGTAGATATAGCACTGCCAGTGTCGGTGGCCAGGATATCATAAATGGATTTGGAAACAGCCTTTTCAAAAATTGTCTGGAGCTTGTCTGTGTCCTCAGATGTAATGCCATATTCATAGAGTTCTTCAAAATCAACTTCGTAGTCACCGTAGTATACAGAGAAAATCTGATAGACCTTTGTTCCTTCCTCAGTATAGATGGTGAAATATGGATTACTCTCATAATAGCTCTGATCTTTATAGTAATGGAGCGGATAAAACATGCTTCCATCTTTTCTGTAATGTCCATAAACTACAGTAAATGGGCATTCGAAGGCTGGGACGGAATATGTATCTGCAAAAAAGCATCCTGCCTTGCCTGTACTATTATCAAAAAGGTGTGTCAGATAATAATCATTGTCATCTGTCTGGACAATCGGTCCATCTATATCTTCTCCACAAGCCCGCAACCATCCAATAGTATCAGGGTTAATCTCTGAAAGTGCAGCAAAGTCAATCGCTATGTTGCCGGCTTCATCGTCTTCTGTAGAAGATGAGGAATCGGAATCATCAGTAGTGATCACTGCAAGCTGCTTTATCTTGGCATTTACTTTTTGATCTGACCAATAGCCGTAGCCATAGTACAAGAGCATGCCTCCAGTAATCACCATTCCTGCAACAAAAAGCAAAAGTATTATTTTTAATATTTTTTCAGTTTTTTTCAAATTTTTCATTCGATGATTTTCCTCTATGTATATTATTTTTTACCTTTGCTTTTTATCCTGTAAAGCATTACTGATACAATTCCTGCTGCCAACGTAAAGATTGCAAATAGCGCTGCCAGTAAGTATATTGGTGTTTCATCGCCTGTACGTACACCCTTTAGCTTACTACTATCAACCATAAGGTTCATAATGTCCTCGCTGATAAGTGCAGTAATACCTTTTGTTGTACCTGTACTTTCAGTAGTTTCATCACTATTACTATCTTCAGTAGAACTATCATCGTCATCATCATCTGTTGAAGTAGTTTTTGATGGTGTTCCATTATTTGGAGTTGATTCAGGTGGTACAAATGATACCTGGACAAGAGTAACTGCCGGCATATCACTAACACTTGTAGCAAGAGTTATAACAACTGAGCCCTCAAGTACTTTTACATTCTTGTATGGTGTTCCTGATGCAAGAAGTGGTGACCATATTTCCAGAAACTCTTCCGAACCATCCTGTAAAGTAATTGTTCCATCATCATTTTTGATAAGTGTACCCGTATAAGGAACCTGATTACCATCTGAATCGGTATATACGTATCCTGAAATAACAATCTTATGTGGCGCTTCACTGGTAAAATCATCACCACTTTCCCAATAGCATATAGTTAAGGAGTCCGAATATGTATAGCCCAAGTCAGTATCAGGCGTAAACTCAATTGACAGTGCTTCTTCAATATAAGGAGTCTGAGTATCTACATATTCATAGTCATCTTCCCCAACCTTGTTTTCTTCGCCATCAACAACCGTATAACTCTTATATGTTTTTACAAAACCGCCAGTAACCTCATTTCCATCGCTGTCAGTCACTACCTCTGTAACATTTTCAATTCCAAGATAGTGCAGGCTTAAATCCAAAATCTGATTTGTAACCTCTACTGAACAAGGATCTGAATCCAGTCCGGTTATTGTGCCTGAAGCATAGGCATACAATTCACCAGTTGAAGAATTCTCTTTTACAGTTGTATTATCTGAGCCGCCAGAAACAACTGCTTTACCATTGCTGTATGAAACTTCACAGGATTCTGAATTATTAGTTACACTATAAACTTCATATCCAGCGCTGTTAGGACTTTCAGTCACTTCGTAGGTACAGCCCGTAGTTATATCCATAAGGACTGCCACTTTGCCTGATGATATATATATTTTTCCATTTGCTGCCGTATGTTTGGTTCTTTCATATTCACTATTCTCAGCAAATGCATCTTCTCTTAAATCTGCCGCACTAAGGTTCGCTATTTCATCTTTATCATATAAGTAATAAGTTCCGTCAAAAGCTATCTTGGTACCGCCAGGCTGTGTTAAATAAACTTCAAATGGAAAAGCATATGTCGTAATAGTCTCATCATCGGTTCTCTTTTTAATATCCTTTTCAATTATCAGAACACCTTCACTGGCCACAGCAGTATTAGTAATAGTTGTTGTATCACCGTCCACGCTATACTCAGTTGAATAATAATCTGCCAAAACCATTCCCGAGTATGAAACGCTGGTATCTTCAGTAACTATGTAGGTAATCTCAGCCGGAGACGAAGTAGATGCGCCTTCTCCATAGGCGTACCTTGGAAGCCCTGCAATGTTATAGGTCCAGGTATTACCATCACTACTTGTAGATAGAGAAACCTCAAGATTTGCATTCTCATTGGATACAGGCTTCTGCCCATATGGACTATTTTCTGATACTCCGCCGAGGGCAAGGCTATTGAATCCTCCTGTACTTCCGCTTACTGAAGTATCCTCTGTGATATACAGAATCAGTTTATCAGGCCTTCTGCTCATTGCATTACTATCATCATCCCAAACCTTTACTACTGTGATTTCCTTGGTAATAAGAGTATTGGTAATAGTAGTCTCATACGCGCCAGAGTCATAACTGTTAGTATAACCTGCCTCTGTTCCATCATTTGTAGCCACATACTCTGAAGCAGCTGATATCAGGCTATAGCCAATAGGCACTATCGCATTTCCTGAAGAGTCAGTCTCAAGGAACCTGTACTCATAACGAACAGCTGATCCATCAACGTTTTTAACATATAAAGGCAGCTTTTCATATTGGACAGTCCAGGAATTCGATGTACCAAGAAGCTCAATTACTTTATCACTTCCGCTTCCTGCAGCTATTTTTTCCACAGAAGTAGTATTGTCTGGAATATCACTCCAAACTACATCCTCGTATTCATCTGCATTTTCAGCCCTGCGCTGAAGCTTTACATATACAGAATCTGGTCTTGTGGCAAAAGAGTTCTCTGCATCAGTCCACTCTACTGTGGCCTTCGCACTTGTATAAGGCGTATTCAAAATACGGAAGGTAGCCTTAGATGTTCCGTCTGTCTTAACTTCATTTTCAGATGAAAGCTCTACATAAGAGGCTCCGCTCTGAACATAATAGGTAGTGAAGTATCCATCTCCAGCTTCTTCAAGGACATAGTAAACAATTGTATATCCATCCATATTGGTGGAAGGAAGATCTTCAAATACTGTCTCCCAGCCGTCTTCAGAAGAAATTGTTCTTACGTACTCCTGTCCGTTATTTGTTACAACTTCCAGTTCAGCCGTAGAGCTATCCTCGCCATTTGTGAAGTTGGTACTATAAAGAGTTACAGTTACTGAAGTCTTCTCTGAATCTGCTGCATTCCAGGTCTTTTCAACAGTTATCGCCTCTCTTGTCAAAAGAGAATTTGTAACAGCGCTAATTTGAGCTGTTTCAGTTTCTAAGTCGCCTCCATAGGTATAACCTGTCATTTCATAACCATTAGGTACGCTGCTTTCAGAGAGTCTATATCGGTATCTCTGTACAGTAGTGCCATCACCAAGCGCATAAAGAGGTAATGAGGTAATGGTTGCAGTCCAGTTGTTTGCGTCAGAAACTGTTATTGTAACTTCTCCATCGGTTCCTTCAATTACATCTGAATGACTTGAATTAGTTTTCTCAAGCTCAGTAACAGATACGTTTTCCCAAGTAGCATCATCTGAAGCTGTTCCGTCAGAGCCTACTTCGGTCCTCTGCAACGTAAGTGTAAGACTATCCGGTCTAAGGCCAAAAGCATTCTCACTATCAGCCCAGACCTTGCTTCCTTCTATGCTTATAAGAGGAGTGTTTATTACATACACATAAAGGCTACTATCAGCACCTTCAGATGCGTTATGTTGAAGAGCATCCTCTGTCTCAGAGGCGGCTACCGGCCAGTCATCTGTATCAGATACGTACTGAGTCTTAAATTCCCCTGTGGTTTCCTCTTTTACATAATAGATAATGAGCTCTCCGTCTTCGTTGTACATAGGTAGTCCGCTATAGGTATATGAAGAAGAACTATCTGTCAGAGTCTGAACATTTGCCGCAAAGGAAAGCCTTGTCAGAGTCGTTTCATCAGTTACAACACCTGAAGAAGCAGTACCTCCTGTAAAGTTGGCACTATAAAGTGCAACGGTTATATCATCATGAGTATCAGCCTCATCATTCCAGCGAAGAGCTACAGATATAGCTTCATTTTTTGTTCTAAGAGTATTGGTGATCTTAACTTCATAAGCTGAAGAATCACCTGATACAACATGCGAAATAGCATAGGAGCCGCCTGTGCCACTTAAATCATCTTCAATTGTAGCAGTCGCGCTTCCAACCTTGGTTTCTATTGCCCTATACATATAAGTCTCATCATTTGCAGAAGTTCCATAGTATTTAGGCAAGTTTTCAAAGGTCTTCGCCCAGGTATTTGAATCTTCTGATGATACAGCAGAGCTGGTAATAGTCCTAGTTGCAACATCAGTCCAGGTACTTCCTTCATCCTTGGACTTCTGAATCGTAACTGTTATGGAGGATGGTCTTAATCCATAATAGTCAGAGTTATCCTTCCAAACCTTGGTAACAGTAAGGCTTGTTACAGCGCTATTTGAGTCGAGCTGATTTACAATTTTTACAGTCGGTGATGAGGATACATCTGTAATATCTGCCGGATTATAAACAAGGTAATTACCTGCTGATACCGTTTCATAAAAATAATCAGAATCGGTTGTACTTGTTCCATTCTGCGTCCATGTTGTTGTCTGTGCATCACTTGAAGATGGCTCAGCTACAGTAATAGTAGTCGTAGTATCTCCATCAGTCTGAACTATAGAAGTCTCAACTACTCTGTACTGGTAATAATCTCCGTTGGAACCAGAGCTGTTGGCAGAGACAGGAAGTCCAGTGAAGGAATACTTCCAGCTGTTACTGCTATTTAGCTCGTAGGTATTTCCGTTATTGTATGAAATCCAAGTACCACTATCTCCAAGCCTGTAATATACCTTAAAGAATACAGAGCCTTCACGCATTCCATAGTCGTTGCTGTAGTCGTCCCATCTCTTCTGAACTGTAAAGCCTCCCTTAAGGCTGTTCTTTAAGTTAGTACCTATAGTCAGATCAGTGCCACTTACACCACTGGCCGATGCTGATATGGTAGAGGTAACAGTTTTATAGTTAGTTTTTACAAAATCAGAATTTAATGTCTCAGTAACCGTGTATGTATAAGTATTTCCGTTTACTGAATATACTGGAGCATCATCTTTAAAGGTAATAGTGTATTTCCAGGTATTATCGCTTTCTACATTTTCTACGCTAAGAGTATAATCAGTGTCCTGCGCAAAAGTAATTGTCTCTGCGTTGTCTTTTCCAGACTGGGTAACAGCTGTAGCCTTAAGAGCTATACTCAATGCAGCCAGTGCATCATCAATACCAGGCTTAAGGATATTGCCTTCATTATCTGTACTATCCCATTCCTTATAAAAAGTAATTGTTTTAAAGGAACCGGTATTATATGTATTTAAGAAGCATTCAGTTTTTTCATTGTCAGCTGCTGTCTGCGTTAAGCTAATGCCATTATTAGCAAAGGCAACACCTATATAAGTGTCATCACCACTTCCGCCTGAAACAAGAGTATTTCCTGATGTGGCGCCACTACCCTCTGCGCTTGTGTTTGTAGTATCAGCTCCATTTACAGCAGAAGTGTATCCTGGCATATCTGCAGTCATCTCAACTGCGAAATAGCCATATATCTTTCCACTTGGGGCAAAAATAGGATAGTTCTCCCAGGTTATTGTGGAAGTAGTCTCGGTGCCATCTGTAGTTACTGTCTGTTCATCCACAAGTTCTGCGGAAGAAATATCAAAAACAGATGCTGCATATGCAGATGAAGCAACCTCAGAACTTGAGGTATCATCTGCTGCATATAATAGTGCATTATAGGTATCACCATCACTGGCAAGTTCCATCCTGTAAAGTCTAAAGGTAGCCTTGGCGTAAACTTCCTGATAGTCTTTCTTGGTTATATTCCACTGCTTGGTTATCTCAAAATTTCTTAAATTGGTAGTTGAAGATATCTGGTACACATTGGTAAGATCTGCAGAGCTATCTGAGTAGCTAGGCTGCATGATACCTGAAGGAATCTCACTGCCAAAAGTATTGTAGATAATCTCTTTTACAGAATAGGTATACTGGTAGCCCAGTTCATCATATTTAGGGAACTGCGCATAGGAAGCCACCGTGCCATCATCATCATATGTACCAAAAGCATAGAGGGACTTCTCTGAGTTCAACGACCTTGGAGATGCTGATCCGTCACCTGATGATATTTCCGGCACTGCACTAGCTGCATAGGCGTCTTTTTTAGTAGTCGTTGTTGCAGATGCATCCACTGTTGGAGCAGCATTAGTCGTATCATAAGCACTTTCCCTGAAAAGATAAATTGAAGCAACTGGGAGGTTATCTGCCAAAATGCCCTCCGGAACATTGGTCCAGAGTTTTTTACCCTCAACCTTTACAGTATCTGCAATGCTGATAAGGGTGAAACTACCCTCTTTTGTCAGATATACTGAAGGATCTTCTGTAAGCGCATACGTATCCTTTGAGGAATCATCCAAAATCTTAAACTGAGTATCAGATCCTACAGTAACAGTTTCGACAATATTAGTATCAAAACTGTCTCCATCATAAAGAGCAGCTGTATAATGGCCTATTTCATAGGTTGATGCAGCATTATTTAACGTCTCGGCAACATAATATATATAAACATTTCCATTATCATCCGCAGTTGGAAGTCCTGTGTATACTACTTTCTGAATGTATTTATTGCCAGTTACAACGCTTTCCCATTTCTCTGTGTAAGAGCCTTCGTATTTACTTAAGCTTCCACTTCCAGAGTCATAGTAATAAAGAGTGTAGTAAAGGTCAGGTCTTTGGTCGCTCTTGGCATAGTCATGCCAGATTACGTAGAAGGACACTTCACTTCTCTCACCAGAAGCCTGGTTGGTATAACCATAGCTGTCGTTCATAAGAAGGCTGGTTACGGAATTATAGGTCGTATATTTATATGCTGTATCTGAAGTTGCTTCCTGAGTAACCACATAGCCGGTAGTTGTAGTGTCTTTTGTTGCATCTACGTCGATCTCAACCCTTGAAGTAGGAGTATCATTTTCGGCACCGTCAGTGCAGAGTGTTTCTGTAGTTACAGCATCTCCGGTACATATATACTCTTTTATGCTGTAAGAATAGGTGTCTCCACTATCGTCGTAGGCAGGGTAATAGGAAACGCCATTGGTAAAGGTAACTGTAAGAGCATCACCGCTAGTCAGAGTAGTCTTGTCAGCATCTGAATATGTAGGAATATCAATATATGCTACTTCTTCTTCGGTCTCTCCAATTTCTCTGAAAAGGGCAACTCTAAGGAAATCACCTCTAAGACCGAGCACGTTATCAGAATCAGCCCAGGTCTTAGTAAAGGTAAAGCTTCGCTGTGCAAATCTTGTATTTGTTATGGTAAAGTCGCTTCCATCTGAAGACTTGGTTATTGTCACGGTATAGCCTGGTCTGTAATAGCTATTAGTAGCATCTACGACTGCCGGGATAGTGCCGCCTGTGAGATTTCCATTATCGTCTATAGTCGCATTTTCAATAGCCCTGTCGTAGCTACCTGTCACTTCATTATATAGTGATGCTCTGATGCTCAGGTGGTTTGCAATAGCCTTTGTGCGCAGCGTGGCCTTTTTTTCAGTTGTTGCAGCCTCATAAGCAGACTTTTCATCCTCGGTTATCATGAAGTCTTCTCCATGAATCCATAGGTAGTTCTCATAGTCCTTGGATGAAGAAAGAACCAGGGTGTAAGCTTCGTTTGAAGCAGAACCCGAATTGGTAACAGCATTAAAGGTACCATCGGAATCATAATATCCAAACTCAACCAGGACGTCAGATCTCTGGGATACATCAGAATCATCCTTCCAGACCTTTGACACATCGATTCTGGTCATAGAGGTCTTGTCGCCTGTGTAGTTATTAACGTAGAGCTCTATTTTCTTTCCAGTAGTAGATTTGTCATACTCTTTTCCATAGGTAATACCTGTAGTAGCCACTGAATTCTCAGTAATGCTATATACGTACTGAACTCCGTCATCAGTATATGCAGGCACCTGAATGTCTTCGGTGGTCCATTTAGCTCCATCATCGCTGATAGTATATTCATGAGTAGCAGATATTTCTGTGTCGAGATATGTAATTGTAAACGTGCCACTTTCAGCGGATGAAGCTGGTTTTGCCAAAACTATGGTTGCATATTCGCTTGCAGTTTCTCCATCTACTGCACGGTAAAGAGTAAGTGTAACATCTCCTGTATAATCAGTGTCAGTGCCAATGCCCCATTCATCACCAGACCAGGTCTTTATAATAGACAAGTCCTTAGTTCCATAAAGCTTGTTGGTAAGAAGGCAGCTGGCTGATTCTACGCCATCTGTCATGGTCACAGTATACTCGGAGGTGACCTTATAGCTATAGTCGTTTAGCTCATAGGCAGCCGTATAGATATCATCGCTATCGGCCGTGTAGTTGTCATCGCTTATAGTGGTTTCAGTTCCGCTTGCCGTTTTTATGGTCCTTTCAATAACTCTGAATTCATAGCGCTTTCCAAGACCATCATAAAGCTTTTGTGCATCAAAGGCTCCAGTCACCTTCTTTTTGCTGGAAGAAAAGCCTGTAAGAGTAAGGGTTGCCAGGTCTATCCAGCCGTCATCAGTCTTTTTCTGAAGGACCAAAGTGCACTCTGAGCTTACATAATCTGCTACAGCAGAAACATTCCAGTATTTGGTGGCTTTGACTGCGATTTCCGCGCTTCTTGCGTTACATATTTTGCCACCATCAAGAACATACTCATGGGTTGATTCGCCGCTATATTCCCCATTGCCGTTGTAGTAGTAGGTCGCATATAGCTCAGATTCAGAGACTTCTGTTACATAGTATATGTACTCATAACCCATTTCATCATACTTGGCGAAGGTAGTAGAATCATCTGAAAAATCAGAGAAGGACAAAGTTTTGGTCTGACTCTTAGCATCATCTGCCGTAAAGGTGTAGGTGTACTGCTGAGCGTTTGTGGTAACAGGAGCTCCATCTGCCTGAGTCTTGTTGCCAGGATATCTCCACAGATACAGGGTTATTCCTTTTTCGATTGCAAGCGCTCTTCTATCTATGCTGTCATCATCATTGTCGTCGTACCATACTTTGTCAAAAGAGAATTCTGCATCGCCTATAATGGTTGCATAGATATTTTGACCGGAATAGCATTTGTCAGTATCTGTGCTGGTGTCGCCATTGTCATAGGTGAATTTGTAGGTGCCGGTTGTGTCAGTATAGGTGCCAGATTCCGGCTCCATCACTATATAATAAACAATTGCATCACCGCTGGACGCATACAAAGGAAGACCTGAAATGGTATAGGTCCAGGCATTAGTATCTGTATTTTCCCAAACTATCTCGTAGGAAGAAGTCACCAGAACAGCTGAATCACTGCCAGTCTGGCTGTAAAATGTCATACCGGCATCGGTAAATAGTTCTCCGTCTGAAGGTATAGTAGGAATCGTTGAAGAACTTCCTACTCTCCAGGTGATTGTGCCTGTAATTTCATCAGAGTAAGTCAGCTCAAGGGTATTAGTGGTTGTCTCAGAAATGGGCAGGTAACCATCAGCATTTAAACCGGATATATTGTAGTAAGCGCTCTTATCTGTGCCATCGTTGAAAAATTCATCATCAAGCTTAATGTACCAGTCATATTCATTTTCTCCTGAAACATACTTTGGAAGACCCTTAAAGGATACGTTCCAGTTGCTAAAAGAGGACATGGATACAGTAGGGTGATTAGAGCCACTGGAAACTATAATATCTGAGTCATCTCCCACATACACGTACTCTGATCCATTGTTGTAATAAAGAAGTATCTTATCTGCAACTGCATCTGCATCGTCCAGAGTATAGCTTGTAGAATATGGACGCATGCCGGCATAGTTTCGGTTATCCTGCCATTCAATTGTAAATGATGGACTGGCAAGCTCCATGATTGTATTGGTAATTGTTATCTGTGATGTAGTCCAGGCTGCATCGTTGGAGTCTTTTACAGGTGATAGGGTGACGTAACTGTCACCTGTTCCACCACTTGGAGTATAGCCACTTACAGTCTCAATCTGTATTCCGTAAAAGTCATCAGGCATGGTATAGGCGCCTGTTCCGCCTGCAGTCGCATCACCGGTGCCTGCATTTATATAGACTGGTATATCCGAAAAGGTATAGTCTACATAGGCAGTTGAAGATGTCCCACTGCTTGTATAGCTGGTAATACTTACTGTTTCCTGCGCAAGCTGTATAGGCTCGGAAGTTATTGTCCCATCTGAAGTCTCGGTTGCCTGAGAGCTGATATTTCCATACAGCGTCAGGGTAATGGTATCCGTTTCTGCATCAATAAGAGAAGCGTCACTAAAGCTTACTCTTACGCTTTGGGAAAAGGTTTTGCCAGAAGCCGCTTCGATTTCATATTCTGTTGTAGCTAAAATATATGGTGAAAAACCATCTGCTTCAAATTCAATATTACCTTCACTATTGATATCTACATCCAGCACTTCGTTAGTCATATCTTCTGTTACATGGATAAGCTCAAGACTGGCAGAGTCAATGGCTTCGACATCTACCTCTGAAGGCGGTGTGATGGTTACTTTTACAGACTCATCAAGAGCAACTTCCTCACCATCAGCAACAATCGAAATATCATAAGCACAGATAACCTCCATGCCGTCAGTATCTAGAAGTGATTGTGCTTCATCATCGCTGATAACAGAAACTACAAGTTCACTTCCAACAGGAAGATTTCCCTCTACTTTCACACCATCTTTTTCCAAAGTCATGTACTCAAGGGTAACCTCTTTGGCAACAATCTCTACTGTGATAGTCGGAAGATCTGTATCCACATTGAAAACGTAAGGAATTGATGGGACATAAACAAACTTTGCACCAGCTTCCTCTGAAGTAAATGTAGAAGAAGTGCTTTTTGAAGAATCAATTTTCCAGGTAAGATTCTCAAGAATCAGCTCTTCTGTGGTAACAATTGTTTCAGAGCCTGAAGTTGCATAACCTGCTACCGCAGATTCACTTGAAGAGCCATCTAAAGCAGCATTGTCTGAAGCATATACTGTAAGTGGTTTGAAAAGGCCATAAATCTCACTCAAAAAATTATTGTTTTCGAAATGAAGCTTACTTTGGTCTTCAGCTACATTATTTGCATTATCAGTGTCTTCTTCACTTTCGGTGGTCTCTGACTGTTTTTCTTCAGCTTCAGTCTGTTCAGGATTTTGTGTAGTACTGTCTGATGTATTCTCAGTTGTATTTGCTGTACCGCTTTCTACATCTCCCGTTTCTTCTATAACCTCTTTTTCAGCTTCTGATGATTCAGTATCAGCCTCATTTTGAGAGGTCTCAATAGTTGCCTCACTTTCGGAAGACTCTGTACTTGCCTGACTTTGTGAAGCGTCCGAACCAGCTTCGTTTTCAGAGGATCCTGTAGATTCAACCTTTTTTTCATCAATATTTTTTACCGTGATTGTCAAAGTATCAGGAAAAATAATGTCAGCTTCTGTTGCACCAACTGATAGTTTTTGATAGGCAATATCATCAGAAAGTTGCTCTATGGAAGTTATCGCATGAATTCCTTCTTTTTCGTCATTAAAAGACGATGCCATTGAAACTGAAGTGCTTACGCAGTCCAGTTCTGATGCCGCAATAAGTATAGCAATAGGGATTGCTAATCCCCTCATGAATGATCTCATATTTTTTACTCCATGATTTTTTATTTAGAAATTAAGATAATGTAAATGATTTTTGATTATTGTTTTTTGGTCATAGTACCCCCATATTTGTTATATCGTTAATGATAACCTTTTTAACTTAACTTGCTCTAAACCCGTTCTGAATTTTGTATAAACAGATATTAATATTCAGGTATGGGAATATTAAAATTTTGAAACCTTTTAGCGGTGCGGTTTTTAAGCTGCTCATTTCTCGAAAGCCACGGCAGCATTATATCAGAGCGGGTGGCATCTTGAAAATTAGCAATATACACGGTTTTCACGGATTGAATTTGTGAATTTTTCTCAAAAATCATCAATTTTTGCAAAATAAGAAAACCCAAAGGTTTTGTAGAATTAGTTAGATTATTATTGTGAAATTGTATTTTTCATTCAGTAAAATGATTGATATTTTGTGAATCAATAATCTCTATGCTATCTCTGGTAACTCTGCATAGGTAAAAAATGATTTCGACACCAGCTGCCTCTGCTTCTTCAAAAGCTTTTGCAAAATCAGGGTCAGTAACAGCATTAGGTCTCACTTCAGAGATGCCCTCTCCCTGGATTACAAAAGCAACTTTTGCCTTTATGCCTTTCTTGATAGCAGCAGTGAGTTCTCTTAAATGCTTTGCTCCGCGCTGAGTTGGCGCATCAGGAAAATAGCCTACTCTATCCACAAATAGAGTGCAGCCTTTCACTTCCATCAGGTATTTCTGCTCATTTTTTTGCATAAAAAAATCGATCCTGGAATTGCCGTAGGTGTACTCAGGCTTTACCACGTCATATTCTCCGCGGTTAGTCAGCCACTCCTTCACCACCTTGTTGGGTGCCTGAGAGTCTATGTTTATTATTTTTCCATCGTGCTCTACAGCCACAAGGTCGTAAAGGGTCTTACGATTTGGAGCGTCTGATTTTTCCAGGTATACGGTAATGCCTGGAATAAGCATTTCCTTGCAGCGCCCGGTATTTTTGACGTGAACTATGGTCTGGGTGTCCTCCAGGTCAACAATTGCAATAAAGCGGTTTGGTCTTGATATGAATTTGGCGGCATATATATTTTGGTATTTCATATGTTTTCAGTCCTTGGGGAATGTCCCATGTATTTTTTGTAAATGTGTGAAAAGTGTTCGCTTCCTGAAAAGCCCACCCTGTCTGCGATTTCTGCGTTGGTGTAGTAGCCTGTCCTAAGGAGCTTCTGTGCTTCAAGACAGCGAAGCATGGTGAGGTAATGGTAAATAGTGTCTCCAGTCTCTTTTTTGAAAAGACGATTCAAGTGGTCAAAATTGTATCCGAACCTGCTGCCCAGAGTATCTGAGTCGAAGTCTTCCATGTAGTGGTGTCTGAGATACCACTCCACCTCCCTGGCAGTGCTGGCTTTAAGTCGGATTCCTGAATCTGTCTCGTGGAGTCCTGCTTCCATGTCGTCTGCAATCTCAAGCATCAGCATGTGAAGGAGTGCTGAAGCCTTTTGCCTTTTGAGGCTCTTACCATCAAGGCTTATGGCGTGCACGTTGTCGCAAAGCTGCCTGCAGGCAGTTATAGCCTCTGCACTTTTTAGCTTATGGTATTTGGGAAAAAGAATCCTGTCCCTATTTTGGGGCTGATTTGACGAAAACTCTTCATATCTGCCCTCTCCGTAGCCCGGGATGAAATGGAAGTAGCAAAACTCATAGGTAGAAGTCCTGGTTCCGACGTGGGTCCTTGTTGGATCCAGAAGGATGGAGCTGTTCTCGTCAAGGTGGTATTCAAGGCCTTCCTCCTCAATGTATAGTTCGCCGGAGGTAATGTAGTAAAAGATGTATTCGTGATATTTTCTCTTAAAGTGGACATATGGCGGCTTGTGGCTACAGCTATCCAGCGCAGACACTTGGGGAAGCGCATTTGGGTTTATTGCAAAAAATGTGTTGTTCATGGCTTTATCGTTATTAGTCAAATGGGTTGCGTGTCGCAGTGCTGTTTGCGGCACAAATATCGTTATTCGACAATATTATATCATTAAAGAATAACAAATGGTGGAGGAATTGGGTTAAACTGTGAATGGAAAGCCATACATTTATGGTGCGTGGACAAAAAAGCAATGAGGTTTTTGATATGAAAGATATGACAAAGGGCAGTATCCCTGGTTTAATAATAAGCTTTGCGATTCCAACCTTTATCGCAAGTATGTTTCAGCAATTGTATTCACTGGTGGATACGATCATCGTTTCAAGGTATCTTGGACCTGATGCGCTGGCAGGGGTTGGCTCTACAGGTCTTTTGACATTTCTGCTGCTAAGTCTTGCCCTGGGCATGGGAAATGGCGGCGGACTGATTATTTCTCAGTGCTTTGGCAGTGGCAACCTGAAGAAGCTAAAAAATACAATAGTTTCCATGAGCTATTGTATGCTGGTTCTTGCCATAGGTATGTCCGGTGTCGGAATCATTTTTTCCCAGAAAATGCTTGTAGCACTGAAGGTTCCAGAAAACGTGCTGCCTTACTCGGTAGAGTATATACGAATCATCTTCGTGTTCTCTCTCGGGTCGGTGTTCTACAACTGGGGTTCATCAATTCTTAGGAGCGTCGGGGATTCCAGGACGCCGCTATATGCGCTTGTTGTAACGTCTTTTCTAAATATTACTTTGGACCTGTTCTTTATCCTGATATTAAATTTGGGTGTGGCAGGCGCTGCCTATGCCACAGTGCTGTCCCAGTTTGTATCCGGCTTTGTCTGCCTGTTTGTGATCATCAGGAAAAAAGAGGATTTAGGGCTTGGGAAGATTAAGAGCTTTGCACCGGATCTGGATTCAATAAAGCTGATTGTCAAAACTTCGATTCCATCGGTGTTTCAGTCCTGTATGATTTCTCTTGGGGGAATCAGCGTGCAGAGGCTTATCAATTCTTTTGGCGCCGATGTAATGGCAGGATATGTGGCCGCTTCAAGGGTGGACAATCTTGCAATCCAGACTATTCTTGCTGTTGGTAATGCGCTGTGCGTTTTTACCGGGCAGAATATCGGACAATCTGATTATGACAGAATCGGCGAGGCTCTGAAGTTCTGCAGGAAAGTGATGTTGGCCTGTGCTGCAGTAATAGCGGTCTGTGCCTATGTCTTTAGATTTGCTATCATTGGAATCTTTATTAATGCAGAGACTAGTGCAAAAGCGCTCTCTACCGGCGCGGACTATCTCTCAATCGTGGGAGTTGCCTACCTGATCTGCGCCGTGATGCAGAGCTATCAGAATGTCATCCGTGGCGCTGGCGATGTGAATACCTGCATGGTTGCCGGGATTGCCGAGCTGACCGGCAAAATTCTCTTTGCTTATTTGACGGCGCCGCTGTTTGGTGAGATGGGCATCTGGATCTCAACGCCATTTTCCTGGGCCTGCGGCTGCATAATCCCGACGGTAAGGTACTACTCCGGAAAATGGAAGTTTAAGAAGCTGGGGTGATGGGTTGTGTTACTAGTAAGATTGTGTGGCTATCATATTCTACTAGTAAGATTTCGGCTTTGTTACTAGTAAAGCTCTGCGATAAGCTTTTTTTACTAGTATGATTCTGACCTTGCTTACTAGCATTATTCTGAAATTGTTATTTTTCGCTAGTAAAAATGTGGCGCTCCTTACTAGCAAAAAGCCGCATCTGTTCAATACTACTAGTAGAGTATAGCTGAAAATTACTAGTGAATTTTCAAGAAAACATTATTCTGCTAGTAAAGCAGGCAAAATCTTACTAGTAGAATTTTCGAAAGGCGAAGTTTTACCAGTAACTTACAAAATTCAACACTTACAAGAAGAACAAAAACAAGCCTATTTGACGTGCGTCAAATAATATAGTATTCTTATTTTAAGATATTATATTTGACGTGCGTCAAATTTTTTATAGATACGGAGGTGTCAATTTGGCGACTATAATCCATGAAAAGCAAGATCTGACCTATTTACGTTGGTCACATATACGAAGTTCCAGCGGTACTGCAGGTTCTTTTTTAAAAGCAACATCTACACTGGATGGCCAAAAAAAATATTACAAGCTGTCTAATTTTGACTATGCAAACGGTATAGTTGGCCACGAGTGTATAAATGAGATAATTGTTGACAGACTTCTGACTTTATTTGAAGTAGACCACCTGGAATATGAACTGATAAACGCAGAAATTGAAGTTGAAGGAAATACCTATAATACATATTTATGCGCATCCGAGGATTTTAAGAATAAAGGCGAAAGCAAAATAGCGTTAGATGACTATTACCGATTAAACGCTACCTCCGGGGAGTCTCATTACGATTTTTGCAAAAGAATGGGATGGCAAAGCTATATTGATACCATGCTGGTAATAGACTATCTCATCCTTAACAGAGACAGACATGGCGCCAACATTGAAATTCTCAGAAATTCAAGAGCTCATACACTTAGAATTGCTCCCCTTTTTGATCATGGTGTATCTCTACTGTACTCATGTAAATCAGATTCCGAAGCCGCAGAGACAGATGTCTTAACTGACAGACCCTGTAATAACTTCATAGGTTCTTTTTCATGCTATGACAATTTGAAACTTATTGATTTGTCAGCTAAACCTATACAGCATAAGCTTAAGCCTTCAGATAAAAAGTTTATTTTTGAAGGATTGGAAGATATTTTGTCAAAAACTTTTATCGATAAAATCTGGGACATGATATACAAAAGGTATAAAATCTATGAAAATCTTTGAAATCATTGACGAAGAACTGAATAAAACACTTGGCTGTCTTTTATATTACGAAAAGGAGAAATCCTTTATAATTGAACTTGTCGACAATCTGGATGAGTGGGATGCTCCACTACTTCTTACAAGTTTTGTAAAAGAGAATATTTATACAATTCCCAGAGATGTAAGTCTTTTATGGGTCCAGGAACGCATTATTCCGAGTAACCGGCAAAACATCAGCTCTATTTTGTCTAATCACAGGTTAAAAGAATATGATGAAATGAAATTACTGGAGCTGGCTGATGGAAAGTGTTCTCAGGATAGCATATATATCAAAAAAATTGATTCGCTGCCCGGATATGTGAAAAAGAGGGGGCTCAAGAATCTCACTGATCTCGTGGTTTTGGAAGACAATAAGCTTTTATGTTTTTTTGCAGATGGGTGCGTAAAAAAGATTGATTTATCAGCTTTTGAACAATTAGATTCCATTCAAAAAATCATAAAGCACCAACAGGTTTTTGCATCCGGCAAAATAGGAACTGGTGGCTACTGCGTGACTTTTAATGATTCAATAGATATAGCAGCCTATATGCTATACAGCTGTAAGAAAGCTCTCCCTCTGGTTTCTTCAGACTTTACAGCATTTGTTCAGAAAAACATTTTAGATACTGCTGAGAGCTGCAATTGTTTGGATTGTTCCAGACAAAACCTTGCCTACATGGTAAGCAAAGGGATGCTAAATCCAATAAAAGAAAATGTAAAAGGAAATCTGTATATAAAAAGCGATGTACTAAAAAATAAGTGGTGAGGTTTGAAAGCCTCACCACTACTGCGTCTCCTGATTAATTGTCCGACATGATAATTATTGGTTCTCCATTAGTTGTTATCATGCCATGACAGACTTCAACTGTTGACTGATCTATAGCATTTACATATTTTCCATCTGGAATATACACTTCTACCGTGGCCGGAGCTCCCTTAAGTGAAAAAATGCCTATCGCAAAACGGTCATCTTTTTTGTGAGTAGCACACAGAACATCCTGTTGGCATGCCTTTACATTGTAGCTACTGTCTGAAAAGATAGGTCGGCGCTTAAGCTCAGCGAGATTACTGATAAGCTCTGAGATATCCTCTTTTGCCAAAGAATCCCAATCTACCGGGTCCTTGTCAAAAAGTGTAGGGAGGTGCTGTATGCCATACTCCTGCCCTGCGTACAAAAGCGTCATGCCCTTCTGGAAGAATAGGAAGGCCGTGGCATTTCTAAGGGACCTGATTTCAGGGAAAAGAAATCTTGCACGGGGCTGATCATGATTCTCCAAAAAGCGCAGTTTGACGTAATTGTCCGGATATATGTATTCCTGTCTGTTCACGCTGTCCGCGTAGTTCTGGAGGGACTTGCGGCCCTTGATATAATCAATGAAATCGCCATAGACATCGTATTCGTAGCTGACGTCAAAGGCCTGAAAAATCTCAGAGTCTGACAGGACGCCCAGTCCCTGCATCCTAAGATAAGTGATAAATCCGGGCTCTACTGATTCACTAAGCCAAAGGCAGCCAGGCCTTACTTTTTCGACTTCTGCTCTAGCTTTTTTCCAAAATTCCAATGGCACAAGCGGAGCCACATCGCAGCGGAATCCATCAACTATTTCAGCCCACATCTTAAGGGTCTCTATCTGATAGTCCCACAAATCTCTATTATTATAGTCCAGGTCAAGGATGTCTGACCAGTCGCCTACGTGATTGCCAAAGCTCCCGTCTGCTTTGCGGTAGAACCACTCCGGGTGCTCCGATGCCAGCACCGAATCCGGCGAGGTGTGATTGTACACCACATCTATGATGCACTTCATGCCCCTGGCATGAATCTCGCGGACTACATTCTTAAAGTCTTCCATGGTGCCATATTCGGGGTTTATGGCCCTATAATCTCTGATGGCATAAGGTGAGCCAAGTAAGCCCTTGCGACTCTTCTCTCCTATGGGATGAATCGGCGCAAACCATATCACATCTACTCCCAGCGCCTTGATCCTGTCAAGCTGCGGCGTCACCTCCGCAAAGGTTCCGCCTTCACTGAAATTCCTAACGAATATCTGGTACATTATTTGGTTTCTGAGGGTTTTTGGGGTGGTAGTTGACATAGGGGGCCTTTCTGGTCTTCTTTATAAATATAAAAAAACTTTAAAGGATTAATTTTTTGAAGACCAAGTGTTTGAAGTCAAAAAAACATATATCAATCAAGCTCTGCCATACGATTCCAGAGCTTATAATATGTACCTTCTTTTGCAAGGAGGGCATCATGTGTACCCTCTTCAAGAATTCCATCTTTTCCCAAAACTATTATCCTGTCAGCATTTTGGACAGTGGTAAGTCTGTGGGCAATAGTGATCGTTGTTCTTCCTTTAGCAAGCTTCTCAAGGCTCTTGGTCACATAGAGTTCGCTTTCATTATCAAGAGCTGATGTAGCTTCATCGAAGATTAAAATTGGTGGATTCTTTAAGAACACACGAGCAATCGATAGTCTTTGTTTTTGGCCGCCAGACAACTTCACACCACGCTGTCCGATATCCGTAGCATATCCATCTGGGAAGCTCATGATAAACTCATGGGCATTCGCTCTTTTTGCTGCCAACACCACTTCCTCATCTGTA
>JAZRKG010000082.1:0-22243 GCA_045646185.1 Butyrivibrio sp. | reverse complement strand
TTTTGATTTCATCTTCGTCGTTATTATCAGCATTATCAATATATTCTTTTTTGAAGTTAGAAGCCTCTGCCTGCTTCTTGTCTACCAGCTTATTCTTATATTTCTTAAGCTGTCTCTCAATAACCTCCTCTACCATATCGATTGATGCATACATATCAGAACTGGCCTGCTCTGAACGAATGATCTTTCCTTTTACCGGGATTGTAACCTCTATCTTGTGCTGCTCCTTATCAACACTAAGTGTTACTTTTACGTTTGTGTCTGGGGTGAAGTACTTTTCAAGCTTACCGATTTTCTCCTCTACAGCTTCCTTCAAACCTGGTGTAACATCGATGTTCTTTCCTACAATTGTGTATTTCATAGCTATCATCCCCTTTTCGGTTTATTGATGTAAATAGTATAACATTTTCTAATCGTTTTGTCCTATTTTCACTCAATTGTTTACAAATCTTTAACAAGTCCGATAATTCAATATTTGCGGGCTTTTTTGTTCTCTTATATTTTAAAATTGTCAAGCTGGTTTTTTCTCAAAAAGAGTTTTCAAAAATTATTTTTTTGTTAGGATTGCACAAAACATTCGTGTGGTTTTTCAATTGTGTAAAACCAGTAAAATCAATCAAATAATGTGGATAATGTGGATAACTTCGTGCATAATTATTGTTTTCGCCGTTTATGTTTTACCGATTGTGGAAAAAATCTTAAGGAATTATAAAAAAAATGTGATGAAAGTATGTTGACTTTATAAAGTTTTGTCACTTTCTACAGAATTTTTGATTTTTGAAAAAGCTTATAACGGCCAAGGAGGTGTTGACAAAAATTAAAAAACTCCTATGGCCATAGGACCATAGGAGTCATAAATTTTAATTAGAATATTCTTCTGATTGCAAGTATTGTTCTGTAATCTGCATTAGATACCTTAATACCCGTCTTGGCAGTTGATGCATGTACAATCTGTCCATTACCAATGTAGATTGCTACGTGACCAGAGTAACATATAATATCACCCGGCTGAGCATTCTCAAGTCCATCAACAGCTGCACCAACGGATCTGTCAGCACCAGAACTATGTGGAAGACTTACACCAAAGTTAGCATAAACACTCATTACGAAGCCTGAGCAGTCAGCACCATTTGTAAGTGATGTTCCACCGTATACATAAGGGTTACCAACAAACTGAAGAGCAAATGCTGCAACTGCTTCACCAATTGAGCTTGTCTCAGTAGTATATTCAACAGCTGATGTGTAACTGCTACTACTGCTACTACTTGATGAGGAGCTCTTCTGAGAAGAAAGAGATTCATAAGCTGCAGCCTTTTCAGCAGCTTCCTTAGCAAGTCTTGCTTCCTCTTCTTCCTTGGACTCAGCTGTAACGAATTCAGTAGAAAGCATTACATAATCAGTAGATACGTAACCTTCACCTTCCTCGATACTAACCTTTACCCAACCATCTAGTTCTTCTATAACAATAAGTTCATCTTCGATTGGAACCAGACCAAGTACTTCTGCATCTGTGCTTGCATCAGCACGAACCTTAAGTGTTGTAGTTGTTACTGTAGCAATTCTTGTACCAACTTCCTTAGCAAGTTCAACTGCATCTTCACCAGTCACACAGTACTCTGCCTTTACATAACCTGTAACAGAACCGGATGTAATCTTGTACCATCCATCTTCTTCTTCAATAAGTGTA
Organism: Butyrivibrio sp.; assembly: GCA_045646185.1. GTDB lineage: Bacteria > Bacillota > Clostridia > Lachnospirales > Lachnospiraceae > Butyrivibrio. The sequence continues at coordinate 20,556 of JAZRKG010000082.1, read as the reverse complement.
CCAACTGAATTGTTGTATAACTTACCAACAACTTCGCCGTCTTCACTAGCTGAATCTCTTACATTTACGTAATTTGAAACCTGAGCAATAACCAGGCTCTTGAAACTTTCTTCTTCCGCAGCTGCGGCTTCAGCTGCCATTTCTTCTGTAACTACATCCCAGTCAGCTTCTTCTGAAGAAGAGCTTGTAGATGCTTCTGTAATATCTTCAATAGTATCTGTAATATCTTTAGTAGTACTTGTAGAAGTCTCTGTAGTATCTGTAGAATCTGTAGTCTCAGTTGTCTCTGTAGAGTCCTCTGTTGTACTTGTAGCTTCATCGCTGTTTTCTGTTGTATTAGTAGCCGCTCCGGAAACACTTGCTGTTAAGCTGCTAAATCCAACACTTGTTGTAAAATCTGTCTTAGCTGTATCAGTAGTTGTAGTATCACTTGTCGTTGTATTTCCTTCAACTGTGTTCTTAATAGAAGAAAGGGATACTTTTGACGATGATAATATATAACTGAATCCGGCTGATGGTAACACAGAAGTTACTTTAGCATTAGATGCTGTTGTGTCAAAGCTTATTCCGGAAAAGGTAATAGCAGTAGCCATGCATACAGCAGCTATCTGCATTTTATTCTTTTTCAAAGTATAGCCTCCAAACATTTTGTTACGAATTTGTTACATCTGTTAATCAATATACGCCCCTAAATCACATTTGTCAACCAAAAAGTGTTAAATTATTGTGTCGAAATCGCGTTAATTTAACGTTTTTTGGAATTGCGTAGACAATTTACATTGTCGTAACAAAGTCTACAGAGACATTAAAAAAGCACTATTCTACTCACTCTTGCAGAATAATGCTTTTTTGTTAAAAATATCCTATTTCGTATATTTCTTAATTTTTACCTACCAGGAAATCCTGAACAGAAGTCACTGCATTAGCACCATCTGCCACTGCCGTAACGATCTGGCGAAGTCTCTTTTTACGAGAATCACCTGCCACAAATATTCCAGGCTCTGAAGTCTGGCAATCTTCACCTGCTATTGCGTATCCCTTGTCATCACATTCGAAAAGACCAGCAAAAGCATCTGTCAGTGGGTGTATTCCTACTGCTACAAACAAGGCATCAGTTGCAAGCTCTTTTTCTTCTCCAGATTTAACATTTTGAATTGTAATATTTTTTACATTTCCCTCACCAGATACTTTTTTTACCACGCTATCCCAGATAACTTCAACGTTAGGCAGGCTTAAAAGCTCATCCTGCAGAACTTTGGTAGCTCTAAGTTCGTCTCTTCTATGTACAAGATATACCTTTGCACAACCACGAGCTAAAAAGATTGCATCCTCGACTGCTACGTCACCGCCGCCATTTACAACAGCTGTTTTGCCTCTAAAGAAAGCTCCATCACAGGTAGCACAATATGAAACGCCCTTTCCTGTATACTCCTCCTCGCCAGGTATTCCAAGCTTATTGTGCTCAGCACCTGTTGCAAGAATGATAGTCCTGGTTTCATATTCTCCATTATCTGTAACAACTTTATATTTAGGAGTACTTGTATCTGTACCAGCTTCAAGCTTTGTGACTGAAGTCACTGTACCATCTGCAAACTCAACATTTAACTTGTCTGCATGCTCTCTAAACTTCATAGCCATATCAAATCCGTTGATTCCTGGGAGTCCCAGATAATTGTCTACTTCATACGTATTCACAATCTGTCCTCCACTAATAGGATTCTTTTCTATGACAAGCATATTAAGACCTGCTCTTTTAGCGTATACTGCTGATGACAATCCAGCTGGACCAGAACCAATAATAATTGTATCGTACATATATTACCTCCTTATATCTATAACTACAATTTAATTGTGCGCAATTCATATTTATAATATAGCACATCCTTTTTTACTTGTAAACACCTTTTATTATACATGAAAAAAGCTATCATACATAAAAATATGCATGATAGCCTTAATGTTTAATTCTAAATGTTTATATAAGACAACTCCTGCTCAGATTATCTGGAATAAACACTCGCTGACTTCTGAAGTGTGGTTCTTGTTGGAATCAGTACATCAGCGCCTTTTATCTGAAGTAAATAATTTATAAGCCTTGGATTCATCTCAGTAATCTTACAGCCTGCTCCATTAAAGGAACTTACATTATATTTTCTAACAACTTTGGCAATAACTTCGATATCTTTCTGACCTTCACCAGGGCTAAAAACTATTCTGGCTCTGTCTCCAATATTACAATTTGTCTTTTGCCCCATCATAAAAGATATTCCCTGCATCGAGATATCCTGAACGATCACACTGGAAAATCTGGAAGAACTATTGATAAAGACCTTTCCAAGTCGCTCAACCTTAACTCGCTCAGATTTACGCTGTGAAGCTGGATTCTCCTGTTCCTTGCCTTTAATAACATGATATACGCCACCCCAATTGTGTATAACATCTATTGAATCGGCATGAAGATATTTAACAGATCCGTCAGTAGCACTTTCTACCTTGACCTCAGCAGAATCAATATGATTAAGAGGTACGCCCGCAAATATAAGCGGCTCTACGAGTATTCCTCCATCAAATGGTGTGATAGCCTTTGTTGGAAAAACTCGCTGAACTCCTAACATTGAAAGCTTAACATATATAAGGGATTCTTCGGGAATATTATTCATCTGCATAGCGATTACCTCCAATACATAAATCACAAATGAACACTATTTTTCCAAATCTAGTTTCTTTTGTGATAGTATAAATCATATTTATGTTTTTTTTGTGAAAAGAACGATAAATAATTTGAAATGTTTCAATTTATTGCTTATCTTATATATATGAAGCAATCGGAGGTAATATGAGTAAAACAGCACTGATAACAGGGGCTTCACGAGGGATAGGCAATGCTCTTGCGGAGGAATTTGCCTCTGCCGGATATAATCTTTATATAACAGGCTACTGTCACTCGGAAGAGCTTTTTGCATTTGCAAAAGAACTAACAGATAAATATGGAATTTCCTGCACACCGATTATTTGTGACATAGGTAATTTTTCAGAAGTTTCAGAGATGTTTAAAAATATTTCTGAACTGGATGTCTTAATAAATAACGCCGGCATTGCATGGCTGGGACTTCTTACAGATATGAGTGAGGATGAATGGCACAGACTCATGTCCACCAACCTTGATAGCTTGTTTAACACCTGTAAGCACGCAGTTCCACTTATGTTAAAAAAGCATTCGGGACAGATCATCAACATTTCTTCGGTATGGGGCTCAGTTGGAGCATCCTGCGAAGTAGCATATTCAGCCTCTAAGGGTGGCTTAAACGCTTTTACTAGAGCTTTGGCAAAAGAGCTGGCACCAAGTAACATAAGCGTAAATGCCATCGCCTGTGGCGTTATAGACACGGAAATGAACCGTGCACATTTATCGGAAGAAGATATGGAAGAATTAAAGAACGAGATTCCTGCAAATAGGATTGGTACTCCAGCCGAGGTTGCAAAGCTGGCAATTCAGCTGATTAATTCGCCAAACTATATGACAGGCCAGATCATAACTATAGACGGCGGCTGGTACTAAGCCTGTGCGTTTTTATCACTTTGATATGATCGCAATTACAAAAAAAGCAGATTCCCCAAAGGAACCTGCTTTTATAATTTTCAATAATAATTATGCATGAGTAATATTGTCTACTACATCGAGCACAACATCATCATTAAAAGGCTTTGTAATAAACTCCGCTGCACCTTGCTTTATAGCCTCAACCATTTTTTCCTTCTGGCCGGCAGCTGTAATCATTATGACCTTTGCATTTGAATCATGCTTACGAATAAGCTTTAAAGAATCAATACCATCCATTACCGGCATGGTAATGTCCATAGTAACAACGTCAGGTTTTAATTTGACATACTGGTCGAAGCCTTCCTGTCCGTCAACAGCTTCGCCTATAATGACGTGGCCTCTTCTTTCCAGTATATCCCTTAGCATTTTACGAGAAGTTCTTGAATCATCTACTATAAGTATATTTGCCATATGTATGCCCCTTCCTCCGATGTAATCAATTTACACGAACTGCTTTCCCAACAGAAATCAGGAATTTGACTTCACCATCACAAATATAAACCGGCATCACCACCGCTTCTTCTGAAGCAATCTCAGAGTAGGTGGTAGAATAAATAGGTGGTTCCAATTCAGCTGAAATATTCTCTCTACTAAGAGCTGATACATATAAACCGTTGATACAGTTTATAAGCTCACATATCGCATCAAGCGCATCTTCTTCTGTCTCTATAAAAGGCTCTTTGGTATATGCAATAGCCATCTTTTGGACATCATCATATTTGCCTGCAATTGATAAAAAGATGTTTTCACCGCCACTAATTTTCTGATAGCTCATTGCTTCACATTTCAAATTAGTAGTCTTATAAGTCTTGCCAATCCACAAATTACTGTCTACCAATCTATAAAGGTCCTTTATTCCCATGGTAAAAAGCTCTTTGTATTTAGCATCTGCATCGACAAATACATCTATGATTCGCGCAGTGTCTCCGTTTTTCAAAATAGCAATATCCGTATCCAAAAGACCATTTTTTACCTGGAAATCACTTATTGCTGCAGTAAGTTCATTTAATGTTAAATACCCCAGGTCAGTAATTGTCTGGGAAAAAATCATAAATGGATTTCCCTGAAGCTCCACAAGTCTGTCCAACTGAGCAGTATTTAAGTATCCTCTCTCTATTGCTATGTCGCCAAATCTTTTATCCTCTACAGCCTGCAGAGCATTTATTTCTTCAGCCTGTGCAATAGTAATCAGCTTTTCGGATACCGCAATAACTCCAAGCTTTGCTCTCTGTGATGCTTGCACCTTATATACTTCAGCTAACTGCCCCTTGCCAATCCTACCAGTCTCTACAAGGAACTGTCCCATCATGCGATCGAACATATAGGCTCCCTCATATATAAAAACAGAAACAATTAACGTATCATATTTATTTTAATCTTTTATCCGACAATATTCAATCCAAATATTGTAAAAAAATTCTGTATCCCTTATAAAAGTTATATTTCAAAAATCACTCTTTCTCATCTTCACTTGTCATAGCAATTGGAGCGTCGTCAATTTCTGGAATATCTATATCATCAGTATTTGGAGTCTGATCAACTGTGTCTGTCATCTGATGATTTTCTTCTGCGGCAGCTGGAGTTGGCATTGGTGTAATCTTGGCCTTCTGCTTATTCTTGGCATTTTTTGCAGCAGCAGCGGCAACTGCAGCAGCAGCAAGTGCCTGCATTCTATCCTTTGGCATAATGATATTATGACCAAATGGGTTGATTACGATACCATCCTTGTCCTGTAAGAACTTCAGAATATCAAAGAAGGTAAATACTCCGCCTTCCCATTCAGAGCCTTTAAACTTTTTGCTAAATTCAATACCATCTGTAAATACAGGAAGAAGGCTCTTTTCGTTAGCTGTCTTGATAATAGGGAAACGAAGTTTAGTATCCTTATTGAACTTTACCTTACCATTTTCTGTAACTTCAGCAGGTCCCTGATGCTGCATAGGAACAATAAACTTAGAAGCCTGAGCCATTGCTGCCATGCGCATCTCTTTTGCCCTAAGAACATCCTTACGCTTCTCATAATTAACAGGCCATCTAACCTCTTCAAGGAAGTCGAGCATTGCAAAAGAAAGTCCCGGGTTAGCTGGTGGCTGCTTGGAATTATCTGAGTTCCAATCGCCAGGAGCTGCTACGATTTCATTTCTCTTAAAGTGTGCTCTGTAAAATCCGTTATCGATAATGATATGCTCAATACCAAGATAATACAGATAATCAAAGAATCCTCTTCTGTTAGCTGCATCCTCTGCATCGTTTTCAACAGGGCATTCTCTTACAACAAGCTTTCTAAACTGTTGTGCAAAAAGCTGTGCTGCCTTTTCACATTTTTCTTTTTCAAGATAAATGTTGATATAACCATGATCGATGAAAGGATAACCAGTTGTAGCATCATACAAAACGTATAAAGTCTTGGCATCTCTTACTCTGTTTAATACTTCATTGTAAAGCTTTCTATGATTGGATTCGTAGTTTTTAAGCTCTGACTTTTTGTTGAACTGCTCCATTGTTGTAAGAAGGAACAGAACCTCCTGCATTGACAAAAATCTGATGGACTCAGCACTAAGTTCCGGCTCAAAAACCATCTCTCCAAGCTCGTCCTTACGTTCGTCACTTATTTCATCTTCAACAGTTATTGGTGTAACCTTCTCAACATTTACAGGATTGAGCTTTGGAAGAGGAGGCCATTCCATGTCTTCATGAGCCTTCTTTTGTTCTTCAATAATCTCTTCTCTTTTGAGCTGTTCCTGCTGCGCTGCCTTCTCAGCCTCTGTCTCACTATTTTTTTTGCCACCAAATAAATCAAAAATACCCATTTACTAAATAACCTACTTTCATTTTTTCTAAATAATTAAATATTCTTAAGCTTGATATTGCTTGAATAAAAGCCGTATGCAAACTGTGCCATATACTCAGGATCCTTGGCACCTGCTGTCTCATATGGTGAGTGCATTGCAAGCTGTGCAAGTCCAATATCTACTGTATTAAGCGCTACCTGTGTATTGGAAATATTTCCAAGAGTAGAGCCTCCTGCCATATCTGATCTGTTTGTAAAGGTCTGGTAAGGAACTTTCTCCTTGTCGCAGATCATTTTGCACATAGCTCCTGATACTGCATCAGTTGTATATTTCTGGTTAGCATTGTACTTGATGACAATTCCTTCATTCATCTTTGGACGATTAACAGGATCTGCCTTGGATGCATGAGCCGGGTGGATTGCATGTGCATTATCTGCCGATACCATAAAGCTCTGAGCAAGAGCCATATGATAATGTGCTCTGTCTCTGCCAAGGCCTTCATTTATTCTCTCAAGAGTGTCCTTAAGGAATGTAGAAGCAGCACCCTGCTTGGTTCCACTACCAACCTCTTCATTATCAAATACGCAGTGAAGCAATATGTTGTTATCTGCCTTAGCATTTAAGAAGCCTAAAAGTGTTGTATATACACATTCCTGGTCATCCAGTCTTGCGCTTGAGATGTACTCATTTTCAGCACCCCATACGCAGGCTGGAACTCTGTTATACAAAAACAGGTCTGTACAGAGGATGTCTTTTTCCTTTACACCAGCTGCTTCTGCGATAATTTCCATGAACTTGCCCTTTGTAGTAAGGTTTCCAAATAATGGAAGCATATCTTCCTGTGCATTGTATGACATTCCAGTATTAGCTTCCCTGTTCATATGTATGGCAAGTGATGGCAGCATAACAAGGTCTCTGTCTACCTTTACAAGTCTGGAGCTGATTGTGCCGGCGCCGTCTTTTACCATAACTCGTCCTGCAACTGACAGTGGTCTGTCAAACCATGGAGCACAAAGCATTCCGCCATATTTCTCTACGTTCAGACGAATATAGCTTCCTGCGACTTCCATTTCAGGTGATTCCTTTATCTTAAAGGAAGGTGAATCACTGTGGCTTGCAATCATATAAAAACCAGCAAAGTCTTTTTTGGGAATCTGGAAAGATATGATAGATGAGCCATTTCTGGTCACATAATATTTTCCACCCTTTTTAAGCTTCCATTCCTTTGCTTCTTCCAAACCTACAAAGCCGTTATTTTCAAGCTCTTCCTTGAGGTTAGCTATAACATGATAGCATGTAGGACTTTTTTCTATAAAATCCAGCGTTTTCGCTGTAGCATCTTTAAACATCGTATTCCTCCATTGGGCATATTTTAACATGCCGACTAATTTAGTTTACACCATTTTCGAGTAGAAATATAGAATAAATTATGGTAGAATGTAAGCGTTTACATTTTCTAATTAATTGAATGGAGAGGCAATATGACAAAAGAAGAAACATACCAGTTATTAGACGAGTATATCTCATTTTTACTAGACAATTCCGATGCTGAGCATCCTATGTGGAATATTGAAAAAGTTAGAAATGGCAAGCCTAATAAATGGAACTACATTGACGGCTGTATGATCAACTCAGTTCTTTCACTTTACGAGATTACCAAAGAGCAGAAGTATCTAGATTTTGCCGATAAGTTCATTGACTGGTTCGTACAGGATGACGGTACTATCAAGACCTATGATATCAAAGAGTACAATCTCGACAACATTAACGCAGCCCGCAGCCTCTTTAAACTATATGACCTTACAGGTAAGGAAAAATATCGCAAAGCCCTTGATCATGTAAGAAGCCAGCTGGACACCATGCCTCGTACAAAGGCCGGAAACTTCTGGCACAAGGACATTTATCCAAACCAGGTATGGCTTGACGGTTTATATATGGCTCAGCCATTTTATATGGAATATGAGACTAAATTTAATAAGATGCAGGGATGCCTGGATTCCTTTAACCAGTTCAAAAACGTTGAAGCCCTTATGAAGGATGCAAAAACAGGACTATACTACCACGGTTATGACGAAAGCCGTGAAATGTATTGGGCAAACCCGGAGACAGGTCTTAGCCCTAACTTCTGGCTCAGAGCCCTTGGATGGTTCAGCGCTTCACTTGTAGATACAGCACAGGTTATGAACGAGTCTATGTACTATGAATACAGATATCTCCAGACTATGCTCAAGAACCTTGGCGATGCTCTTATTCCTTTCCAGGATGAAAGCGGAATGTTCTATCAGGTAATAAACAAAAAGGATGATGAGCGTAACTACCTTGAGACATCCGGAACAGCCCTTATCGCTTATGCACTGTTAAAGGGTGTACGCCTTGGATATCTTCCAGAGCGTTTTGCAGCTGTTGCAGAAAAAGCCTTTGATGGCATTACAGAAAAATACTTATCCAGAAACGAAGATGGCTCACCTCGTCTTGGTGGTATATGTCTTGTAGCTGGCCTTGGCGGACCACAGCACCGAGATGGTTCTCTTGAATACTATTTCAGCGAGCCAGTTGTAGAAAACGACGCAAAGGGCGTTGCTCCTCTTATCATGGCATACGTTGAGCTTCTTAGAAGAAAAGAAATGTAAGAATAGAAAAAGCACAGCTTGAAGTTTAATCTTCAACTGTGCTTTTATCAGTTAACACTCAATTCCTTCTCTTGCAGGAATTCCCTTGTCGTAAGGGTGACGTATTTTTTTCATCTCAGTAATATAATCTGCATTGTCAGTAAAAAAGGCATCGGCATTTCTGCCTGTAAGAACCATTTCCAGATATCCCGGCTTATTTAGAACAAGCTTCTGAAGTCTTTCTTTATCAATAATTCCGTAGTTGTACGGATAGGTTATCTCATCCATTATAACTACTTCACAGGCCTTATCATTTATCAGCTTCTCGATTTTATCAAGAGTCTCATTATGAAGCCTTGTAAAGGCCTTTGCCTGTTCTTCATCGCCTCGCCTGTACCAGCCAAGGTTCTCCTCATTTCTAATGATTGTAATATTATCTATCTGAGACAGGCTGTTTAATTCGCCTGTATCACGCCCCTTCATGAACTGGGTAAACACTACCTTTTTGCCTGCTCCGGCAGCTCTAATGGCAAGGCCTATAGCAGCAGTAGTTTTGCCCTTTCCATCTCCTGTATATAAATGAACAAGACCTATGCGATTCTCATTTAGCATGTCATCTTCTCCTTTTTTATCCGGAACATTCTTTGTTAAGAGCGGATTATCAGCTTTTCTATATTTGCAATCAGTGGCATCACAGGTTACGCACATATCACGCTTATGCACATGATAACTGTAAAGCGGCACTATAACAGCTACGCTGCACCTTGGAGATAACGCAAAGGCGCTGTTGTAAGTGACCTGTTTTTGACGAAGTCTCTCAAATACTGGTACAACCTCTTCCAAAGGATATGCACTGCCAATATATTCATAGTCACCAGCCCATAACCCTGTTTCCTGGTGGAGAATGTTATCGAAATCCTCGTAAGCTTTGCTAAGCAGCTCCATTCCTATACATTCAACATAGTATGCCCACACCACATTTCCCTGTGTCTGGCAATTATCCTGAAAGTTATCCACAGCACTACCCAAAGTAATTACTGCTTCAACATATTGTTTTATAGAATCTTCTTTGAAGCTTTTGTCTTCTGATTTAGCTTTAGCGTCATATGTTTTGTAACATACAGCAGCGTGTACCATTGGATACAGCCTTCTATAACATCTGACCAAATCCTCATACTCGCTGTCTGCAAAATGATATGTTGTTATTAAATTCCTAAGGCTCTGCTCATCAAGCTGCGCCTTCAATGGCTGCCATTCCATTTATTCCGGTCCTTTTAAAAAAGTATTATTCTCCCTGTTCTTCAGGATTTGGAAGCATGCTCTCAAGAAGATCGTAAATTTCATCTCTACCATATTTTGAAAGTGCTGAATAAGGCATTATTATTCCATCTTCAGGCATGCCAAGGCCTTCTTTGATCATATTAATATGCTTTTCAAGCTGAGACTTTTTAATCTTGTCTGCCTTGGTTGCAATAATGATAGGAGTCAGACCCTGATAGCAGATCCAGTCATACATCATCTTGTCATTGGCTGATGGGTCATGTCTGATATCAATGAGCAAAAAGATCTGCTTAAGCTGCTTGGAGTTATGCAGATAGTTTTCTACCATCTTGCCCCATTTCTGCTTGGTAGATTCTGATACCTTAGCATATCCATAACCTGGAAGGTCTACAAAATAAAATGATTTGTTGATCAGATAATAATTTATTGTCTGAGTTTTTCCTGGCTCTGCACTAGTTCTGGCGTAGGATTTTCTATTCATCAGACCATTGATCAGTGAGGATTTACCAACATTACTTTTTCCTGCAAAAGCAAATTCAGGGAATAGGTTGTCCGGAATCTTACTGGTAATGCCACAGACAGTCTCCAAATTTACATACTTTATAACCATAATTACTCCTTTGTATTAAGCGAAAAAAGAGACAGGGGCCATACGCCACTGTCTCTAATAATTATCTTGCTGATTTAAGACGTTTAGCCTGTTCTTTGTGCACTATAAGTGGTGGATTGTCGCCATCTACAGAACCTTCAGTAACAACGCATTCTGTAATTGATTCATCTGAAGGAATCTCATACATAACATCCATCATGGATTTCTCCATAATAGAACGAAGTCCTCTGGCCCCTGTCTGACGGTCATAAGCAAGCTTTGCGATCTTTTCAATAGCTTCATCTTCAAATGAAAGCTTAACATCATCAAAATCAAACAGCTTCTGATACTGCTTAACAAGCGCGTTCTTTGGCTCTTTAAGGATTCTGACAAGAGCTTCCTGACTAAGACCCTCAAGAGTTACGCAGATAGGTACACGACCTACAAACTCAGGAATAAGACCAAACTTTGTAAGATCCTGAGGAGTTACCTGTGCAAGCACTTCTCCAATCTCACGCTCTGTCTTATCAGCTATTTCTGCATTGAAACCAATTGAGTTTCTATCAAGTCTTGCCTCAATGATCTTGTCCAGACCATCAAATGCGCCACCGCAAATAAACAGAATGTTACTTGTATCAATCTGTATAAGCTCCTGGTGAGGATGCTTTCTGCCACCCTGAGGAGGAACGCTTGCAACAGTACCCTCAATAATCTTAAGGAGTGCCTGCTGAACGCCTTCACCGGATACATCACGTGTAATTGATACGTTTTCACCCTTTTTAGTAATCTTATCTATTTCATCAATATAAACAATACCATACTGAGCGCGCTCAATATCGTAATCAGCTGCCTGAATAAGCTTGAGAAGAATATTCTCAACGTCTTCACCTACGTAACCAGCCTCTGTAAGAGTTGTAGCATCTGCAATAGCAAAAGGAACGTTGATGATCTTGGCAAGAGTCTGTGCAAGATAAGTCTTACCTGAACCTGTAGGACCTACCATAATAATATTACTCTTCTGAAGCTCTACCTCATCATCAGCGCCTGTCTTAGGAGCCATAACTCTCTTATAATGATTGTAAACAGAAACAGCCAGTACTTTCTTAGCTTCATCCTGCCCAATTACATACTCATCCAAAAAGTTTCTGATCTCAACAGGTTTAAGAAGATTGATATCTTTCTCGTCTCTAATAACAGGCTCATCTTCAAATTCTTCTTCAATAATGTCTGCGCAAATATCTACGCACTCATCACAAATATAAACCCCAGCAGGTCCTGCTATAAGCTTCTTAACCTGGTCCTGTGTCTTATTACAAAATGAGCATCTAATTTCACCTGGATTTTTTCCTGCCATATTTACCCCTTAGTTTTTCTTATCATCTGCACGAGCAGTAACGATTGAGTCAATCAGACCGAAGTCAAGTGCTTCCTGAGCTGATAACCAGTTGTCACGCTCTGTTGCAGCTGCAACTTCTTCTACAGTTCTTCCTGTATTAGCTGCCATAATTGTATTCATATTCTGTCTAACCTTTAGAATGTGCTTAGCTGCAATTTCAATCTCTGTAGCCTGTCCCTGAGAACCGCCTGAAGGCTGATGAATCATAATCTCTGCATTTGGAAGTGCCATTCTCTTACCCCTAGTACCACCTGAAAGCAGGAATGCACCCATACTTGCAGCCATACCAATACAAATTGTAGAAACATCGCACTTAATGTAATTCATAGTATCATAAATAGCCATACCGGAAGTAATCTCACCACCTGGGCTGTTGATGTACATATGAATGTCCTTTGTAGTATCCTCAGCTTCAAGGAAAAGAAGCTGTGCAACAATAACGCTTGCAGAATTTGCGTTGACTTCTTCGCCAAGGAAAATAATTCTCTCCTTCAGAAGTCTTGAATATATATCGTAAGACCTTTCACCTCTGCTAGTCTGTTCAATGACGTAAGGTATTAAACTCATAGTAAAAAAATTCCTCCATTCTATGTTTTTGTGCTTATCAACCCATAATAGAACAGGGATATGCTTTCAATCAAGCATATAAATGATTAAAATTTTATAAACCCTATAATATCATTGTGCACAGTATAATTTTATTACACTGTGCACAACTTATCAATCTTTATTATTCTATTGCGAATATATTGAAATATAACAATCTTTAGCCAAATGAATGGCTGACAATAAATTACTCTTCTGTCTTAGCAGCTTTCTTTGTTGTCTTTCTTGTTGTTGTCTTCTTTTCCTTAACTTCGCCGTCTTCAGCTGCTGCCTTCTTTGTAGTTCTCTTAGCAGGCTTCTTCTCTGTAGCTTCGCTATCTTCAGCTGCTGCCTTCTTTGTAGCCTTCTTAGCTGCCTTCTTAGCACCTTCTTTAACATTCTCTACAACGAACTCAGCTGCCTTCTGAACTGCAAGGTCTTCCTTAAGCTGCTTCTTCTCAGCATCTCCAAGAAGTTCCTTAACCTTTTCAACTTCCATCTTGTACTGATCAGCCATCTTCTGGAACTCAGCTTCTACATCAGCTTCTGTAACTTCAATCTTTTCAGCTGCTGCAACTGCTTCAAGAACAAGTCTTGACTTGATTCTCTCGATAGCCTGTGGCTTAACCTGCTCAAGCATCTGCTGAACTGTGCTACCTGTATACTTAAGGTACTGATCGATTGAAAGACCCTGATACTGAAGTCTCTGAGCCATTTCGTTAACGATATTTCTCTGCTGTGTCTCAACCATAGCCTCTGGAAGATCCATCTCTGAATCCTCGATGATAGCCTTAACTACTGTATCCTCACGCTGAGCCTTCTGTGAAGCTTCCTTCTTTGCTACAAGGTTCTTCTTAACATCTTCCTTGTACTCAGCAAGTGTCTCAAATGCAGATACGTCTGAAGCAAACTCATCGTTAAGCTCTGGAAGCTGCTTCTCCTTGATAGCCTTAACTGTGCACTTAAATACAGCTGGCTTACCTGCAAGTGACTTCTCATGGTATTCTTCTGGGAATGTTACGTTAACTTCAACTTCCTTGCCGATCTCAGCGCCAACAAGCTGATCTTCGAAGCCAGGAATGAATGAACCAGAACCGATTGTAAGAGGATAATCTGTTCCCTTACCACCATCGAAAGCAACTCCATCAACGAAGCCTTCGAAGTCAAGAGTAACCATATCATCCTTCTTAACTGCTCTATCTGTTACTTCTACATTTCTTGCGTTCTTATTTCTCTCGTTCTCGATTTCCTGATCAACTTCTTCATCAGTTACATCAAGATCCATCTTTTCTACTTCAACGCCCTTATATTTACCAAGCTTTACAGGTGGCTTAAGAGCAACTTCTGCTGTATAAACAAAAGCCTGTCCATCTTCAATAGTTACAATGTCAATCTGTGGATTAGAAACGATATCTTCACCAGACTCCTCAGCAGCCTTTGGATAACTCTCATTGATAAGGTCATTAGCAGCATCCTCAAAGAATACTCCCTTACCATACATCTGCTCAATCATCTTTCTTGGAGCCTTACCCTTACGGAAACCAGGGATCTGAATCTTTCCCTTATTCTTCTGGTATGCCTTTTCAATAGCCTTTTCAAGATCTTCAGCAGGAACTTCGATGGTCAATTTAGCCATGTTGTTCTCTAACTTCTCTACCTTTACGCTCATTCCAAATTCCTCCTTAACTTATCTACTTACCGCGCGTAAATTTATCCTAAATGGATTTATTAAATCCTGATGGACACCTAACGGTTTGTGCCTACCGACACAATCAATTTGAAATTATAACATATTATTATTCAGAATGCTATCAATTTCTTTTTCATTTACACTGCTAAGGTATGCGTTACTAAAATGCCTGTCCTCTGTTACATCCTGACCAAACCATCCTGCAGGTTTGTAAACAACAGCTGCATTTTCAGAAGGAAATTCAACTTCTGCAAAAACAAGTCCCTGAAAAACTCCCTCGAAAACATCAAGCTCAATTTTCATTGTCTTATCTTTAATTGCTTTTGACAGCTCAGAATCTTTTTCTATTTCTTCATTAGTAAAAGCATCTTCATTCAGAGGAATAATATATCTTCTTTTTGTAATGATGTTTCCATCACATTTTTCCTTCATATGAGCATAGCTTTCTGCATTAAGAGGAAGATTGTACTCCTCCTTTGCAACAGTTCCTGCTCCCTTGTAAGTCATGTAGTAGTTGTCATCCTCTTTTCTCACTCTGACCGTAGGGTGAGTATTCAAATATCCCTGTTCTATCTCATGAAAAGGGAACTGCTGCAGATTCTGCGGCAGTTCCTTTATAATAAATTTGCGTTCAATTTCCATTCCCATGTTACTTTTGTTCCTTATCTGTTAAAAACTATCTTTTTGGCCATCTCATCGGCAGCTTCTTTTCCCTGGAATCTCTCAATAATTGCAAGTCCAAAAGGAATCGCTGTTCCCATGCCTCTGCTTGTTGTAAAATGACCGTCAATGCTTACTTCGTCATAGGATACGTTTGCGCCCTTAAGCTCACTCTCAAGACCCGGGAAGATACTTGCCTTTCTGCCCTCGAGAATTCCCTTTCTTCCAAAAACACCAGGGGCTGCGCAGATTGCGCTAAGTAGCTTGCCCTTATTATTAAAATCAGCAATTGCATCCTGCAGCCTGCTGCACATCTCAAGATTAACAGTTCCCGGCATTCCTCCAGGAAGAACCAGCATATCATAATCATCTGGTGTAATTTTTTCAATAAGGCTATCCACCATTACCGGTATCTTATGGGAACCTGTAACAGTTTTTTCTCCTGTTACAGAAATCATATCTATTTCAATCCCTGCTCTTCTAAGCAGATCTACTACTGTCAGAGCTTCGATTTCTTCAAATCCATTTGCAAAAAATATAGCAACCTTAGCCATTTTTCCTCCAATTCCAAAAGCTGAATGCTTTTTATCCACAAATTATTTACGGCTTCCCTTTGGTTTCCACACTGACTCGCCCTGAATAAGCTCACAGGCAAGAGTAATATTCTTATGTTCTGATACTTCATCAATAATATCAAACAAAAGACCAATACTCTGTCTTGCCAGCTCCATCATCGGCTGTCTCATGGTAGTAAGTCTTGGTGCATAGTACTGTCCAATGGAAAGTCCGTCAAAACCACATACACTTACATCCTTTGGAATCTTGAGTCCTGCATCAAGCAGCGCTCTTATGGCACCAATGGCAAGCATATCTGAAGCACAGTAAACTGCCGTAAACTCTTTTCCTGAAGCGATAAGATCCTTGGTTGTTCTATATCCGTTTTCTACAGAATAGTGTTCCAAATTAGGATTAACATATCTGATAAGGTCTTCATCAACCGGTATTTTGGCTGCCTTCAGACCTTCGATGTAACCCTGCAGACGAAGCTGACCAACTGACAGCTCTTCCGAACCTTCTGTTATTATGGCAATCTTCTTGTGACCAAGTCCTGTCACATGCTGAGTCATGCGCTTACTCTCAAGCCTGTCATCTACAGCTACTGTGGAAAAAGATGCCTTGCTCTGCGAATCGATAAGTGGGGCTCCAATTGTGGAAAACACAACCGGAACGCTAAGGCTCTTTAGCTTTTCAGTAGATTTTCTAAATCCACCACCAAGGAATATGATGCCGCGAAGTCTTCTCTCTTTTTCAAGCTCAAGAGCTACATCCGCTTCATCTTCATAAGCTCCTACATGTCTGAGTACCATGGAATACTTCTTCCTTCTGGTCTCATCCTCGATAACTTCTATCATAGGACTAAAGAACGGATTGGTGATACCTTTTACAAGCACAGCAATACTCTTTGAATCAGTCCTTTTCAAATTGCGCGCACTATTATTAGGTATATAGCCTGTTTCCTCTATAACCTTCATAATACGTGCTTTGGTTTCAGGATTGATATCAGAGTGATTGTTTAACGCTCTTGAAACTGTGCTGACTCCAACACCGCACTTTTTTGCCACTTCCTTGATTGTGATTTCTGACATTTTATACCCTTCCGTATAACTTAGCCATATCGTACATTCTCTCTGACAGTTCCTTGGTCAGTTCATCGCCTTTAAGTCTCCACTGCCAGTTGCCACCAAGTGTAGATGGTGTATTGATACGGGCACTGCTATCAAGGCTAAGGTAATCCTGCATAGGAATAATAGCTGTATCAGATACGCTTGCAAGAGCGCCTCTGATGAATTCCCAAACGATATCCTTATTAGACTTGATATTCATGTACTTTTTGGCAAAAGCTCTGTCCTTGCGGCCAAGCTGCATGTACCAGGCTAAAGTTGTTTCATTATCATGTGTTCCGGTATAAACAATGCAGTTCTTTGTATAGTTGTGTGGAAGATAATCACTTTCCTCACGTGGGTCAAAAGCAAACTGCAATATCTTCATACCCGGGAAACCTGTTTTCTGAACAAGCTTGATAACAGAAGGAGTCAGGAATCCCAAATCCTCTGCTATAACTCTGCGCTTGCCAAGTTCTTTTTTCATAGTATCAAAAAGATCTATGCCAGGTCCCTTACGCCACTCTCCTATAATAGCATTTGGAGAGCCATAAGGAATAGCATAATATTCATCAAAGCCTCTAAAATGATCAATACGAACTACATCATAAAGATCAAAGCAATGAGAAAGTCTCTTCATCCACCATTCATATCCGGTCTTCTTGTGATATTCCCATTTGTAAAGTGGATTGCCCCATAACTGGCCTGTAGCGCTGAATGCATCAGGTGGGCATCCTGCAACGTCTGTAGGCAGATTGTTTTCATCAAGCTGGAAAAGCTCTGGTCTTGACCAGGTATCTGCACTATCAAAGGCTACATAAATCGGAATATCTCCAATTATATCAATTCCTTTGCTATTAGCATATCCCTTTAATGCTGTCCACTGTTCATTAAAAAGATACTGCTGGAATTCATAGAACTTCACTTCATCAGCATACTTCTCAAAAGCTTTCTTAAGCGCATCCTTTTTTCTAAGGCGAAGTCCTTCTTCCCATGTATTCCAAGCCTTTCCATCATTGGCGTTTTTAAGTGCCATGAAAAGAGCATAGTCCATGAGCCAGTCAGAATTCTCTTTTACAAAATTATCAAAACCCTTTTTAAATGAAGCCTCTGGAGCCTTCTTACTCTTATCAGATAATCCGCTGTTCTCAAAAGCAGTTCTCAAAAGCTTAAATCTGCTCTTGTACATCAGGGCATAATCAACATATTCAGGGTTAGTACCAAAATTGTACTTATCTGCATCCTTTTTTGTCAAAAAGCCTGCTTCGATAAGCTTTTCTATATCAATAAAATATGGGTTACCAGCAAATGTTGAAAATGACTGATATGGGGAATCTCCATAGCTGGTGGGTCCGAGGGGAAGTATCTGCCAATAACTCTGCCCAGCGTCGCTGAGAAAGTCTATAAAGCCATACGCCTCCTTTGAAAAACTACCTATTCCGTATTTGGATGGAATACTTGAAACAGGTAATAATACACCACATTTTCTACTCTTTTTTACTGCCATACTGACCTCCAATAATAAATTCTCCGTAAATGCTGTCCGGGAACACCGTTTTAATTTACGGAAACGTTTCCGATATCTATATTATCATATCTTTTACTTATAAGCCATCTTTTTAATGAGAGCTAAATACTTTTTTAGTTCATTTAAATACACCTTTGGATCAATCGTGCCTTTAGCGGCAAGCTCCTTTAGATATCCATCACAGGTATACTCAAACATCGAGCCTATAAGATTAACGTCCAGATCATCCCTTATAAGCGACATATCCGCCTGTTGCATTATCTGCGTATACATTCCATAATACTTCATTCTGGTACTATATATCTGCTCGAGAGCCTGAGCATCGCTTTCAGTGTATGCTCTTCTGAGAAAAGCCTGAATATAAGGGTACTGAGCCATGGCATCAGCCTGTGCCTCAATGATATTTTGAAGCAATACCAGAAGATCCGTCTCGGTATCTGATACATTTGACGTCACTTCAAGAGTCATAAACCTTGTACAGTAATCATACAAGAAGGAATACAATCCAATTTTGTTTGTAAAATAGTGGAAAATAAGTCCTTTGCTAATCTCTGCCTCTTTTACCATTTCGTCAGTACTGGCTCTCTGAAATCCATTTAAGGCAAAAACCTTTAGGGCAGCGTTGATAATGCGGTCCTGCTTTTCTTTTTTTAAGTCAAAAAACTTCTCGTTCAAAAGATGGGCCCTCCATTTGCAGATTGACTAAATCGGTCTACATCTAATATATCATTTTACAATACATTTTATCAACGTTTTTGCGTATCAGATCATTCTTTTTTATTTTCCCTCAAAACAGCCTGTAGCTTTTCCTTCATAAGTTTTTTTATTTACAAAAAAGTTCATTATCCACTTTAATTATTAATTCATTTGGTATAAAATAAGAATTACTAGTAATGTGCGCCTATAAGGCGGGAAGGAAGGCAAATATGTCTAAAGGTTTGGGCAAGTTTTTAGCATTCGCTGCAGTAGCAGGCGCAGCCGCTGCTGGTGTATTTTATTATCTTAATCAGAAGAACGGATCTGACTTCGACGACTTTGATGAAGACGATTTTGATGATTTCGATGATGATTTTGATGACGATGATGCAACAACGACATTCAGCGGTCGTAAGTATGTAAACATCGACAGCGTAAAGGAAGAAGATAAGTCAGCTTCCGAAGATACAGCTGAAACAGCCAAGGAAGAACCGGATGAAACCGAGGAATTCTTTGACGAAGAAGATGAAAAATAAATATTGAATGCTCGAGTAAATATCATTACTCAAAAATAATGGCATCGGATAAATCCGATGCCATTTTTATTGTTCATAATCATAAAACAAAGTCTTAGAAAAGCTTGTCGCTTATTCCTCTGCACTCTTAGTTCTCTCTGAAATCATATCCTTAAGGTCACGAGCCTTATCCTTTAATCTGCTGCTGGCTGTTCTTGAAGATACTATTGTTGCAGCCATCTTGGCAGCTACATCAAAATCATCTGTCTCATAAGCAAGTGCAGCTATAAGATAATCAAGTGTTCCCTCATCCATACCTGCAATAGGGAAGCCCTCTGACTGACGTGCCATGATAAAGCCTTCCTTTGCGCTCTTAAGAAGATCCTTTTCTTCACTAAGTAGCTCATCCTTACGCTTTATAAAATCGTCTGTTGAAGGGTCCATGTGCTCATACCAGCCTCTGATAAGCCATGCTGTCTTGAGGCAAAGATATGCCTTTTCACTGTTCTTAGCCTTTTTTACCATAGCATTGGCAAGTGCAAGTTCATATCTGCCCTTGGCAACTTCATATGAGTATGTCTCGCCGTATGGTTCCTGCTTCATGTAGTTTACAGCAATCTTGGCTCTGATTTCATCCTTCTGATACTTGATAAGTCCATCAAAGTATCTTGCGAGAGCTGCATATCCACATTCAGGACAGGCAACAACATCATATTTGATCTGATCAACTTCATCATAATCAGGTCTAAGATCCAGGTCCACTGCCTTCATCTTTACCTTACCAGTTCTGACAGTCTTGGAAATAAAGGATCTCTCACAAATAGGACATGTGTACTTTTTATCAAAAAGGAAATCAGCTTCATTCTTTGGAAGAGGCTTTGCCGGAGCTGCACCCTGTCCGCCGTTTCCTTCTTTCTTCTTCGGATCATCATACAATTTCTGATCCTGCATAT
>JAZRKG010000081.1:0-3614 GCA_045646185.1 Butyrivibrio sp. | reverse complement strand
CATAGAAATATAGATTCTGGAGGAATGGAAATGGTTAGAAAGAATTTAGTTAAGATAACTTCAATAGCTTTAATCGCAGCTCTTGCCGCAGGAACAACAGCATGCAGCATGGGCGCTACAGAAAACGACTCGGCATCCGTTACAATTACACAGGATTCAATAAATGAAGATAAGCTTGAGGAAACAATGAGCTCAAGCGCATTTGGTTCAACAAATACTGAAGCTGATAAGGTTGAAACAGTATATGTCATGGCTGACAATCAGGGAAGCGTAAACGAAGTAATCGTTAGCGACTGGTTAAAAAATACTGACGCAAGCGCAACCATTGCTGATACTTCATCCTTATCTGATATCGTAAATGTAAAGGGAAATGAGACCTATACACAGAACGATGATGGAACAATTACATGGAATGCAAATGGATCAGACATCTATTATCAGGGAACAACTGACAGCGAGCTTCCTGTATCTGTGAAGATTTCTTATCAGCTTAATGGCGAAGATATCTCCCCGGAGGATCTTGCTGGAAAGAGCGGAAATGTAACAATTCGTTTTGATTATACAAATAATTCCAAAAAGACAGTTGAAATCGATGGTGAAGAGACAGAAATCTATACACCATTTGCAATGATTTCCGGTGTAATGTTGGATTCTTCCAAATTTACAAATGTAGAAGTTACAAACGGTAAAGTAGTTACTGATGCCAACAACTACGTTGTAATGGGCGTAGCTCTTCCCGGACTTAAGGACAGCCTTGCTCTTGATGAGGACAAGCTGGATGACCTTGAACTTGAGGAAGACATCACAATCCCTGAATATGTTGAAATCACAGCTTATACAAGTAGCTTTGAAATGCCAATGACTCTTACAATGGCAACAAGTGATGCTTTGTCAGATCTTGGTTTCACAGATCTTAGTAATTCAGATAGCATAAACAAGATCAAGGATGACATGGACGAACTTCAGGATGGTTCTACACAGCTTGTTGATGGTACAAGTGAGCTTCTTGATGGAACTACAGAACTCAAGGATGGTACACAGGAACTGACAGATGGTGCCGGAGAGCTTAAAGATGGTTCTAAAGACTTAAAAGATGGCGTAGATGCTTATACTGATGGCGTAAGCCAGATTGCAAGCGGCGCAGGTACACTTGATACAGGAATCGGAACACTTCAAAATGGCGTAAGCTCACTTTCAAGCGGTGCAAGCCAGCTTAATAGCGGTATCGGAACAGCAAAGTCAGGTGCTGATCAGCTTACAAGCGGTCTTTCAACAGCAGCTAGTGGAGCTTCCGAGTTGGCAAGCGGAGCAGCTGCAGTAGATGCAGGAGTAGGAACACTTGCATCAGGAGTAAATGCCAAGAGTCAGACTTATGCATATTATGCACAGGTTATTGCCAGTGAATATGGAGCTATTCTTAACGCTTCATCATCAAGCATTTTGCAGACCTATGGAGCTGCTGCAACTCAGGCAGCAGACCAGGGTAAAGAGGCAAAAGCTGCAATTGAAGCTCTTACTGCACAGCTGAAAGAAGCACAGGAATTAATTAAAGAGCTGCAGGGAACTACTACTACAGAAACTGATGATACTACAGAGGCTGATGACACAACAGAAGAAACTGATGTAGACAATGATGAAGAGCAAAAAGATGAAAAGGGAGCTGACACTGGATCAGAAACAGGTTCAAATAATGGTACTGGAACACCTGGAAGTACAGAAGATACCAAAGACGAGGTTGAAGATGATGACTCAGGTGATAATGACGGAGATAATGATGGCGACAAAAAAGAAGATGGTTCTGGAGAAGGTACAGAGGACTCAGGTGATTCAGCTAAGGCTTCTGTAACACTTGGTGGATATAGAAACTGTGATGCAAGTGAAGCTGCAGCAATTGTTGAAGCTCTTACAGGTCTTGATGATACAACCTGGCAGGCAATGGTAGCTGCTACAAACCTTTATCTATCATATCAGGCAGCAGGTGCTCTTGATGCTGAAAAGATCCTTACTTACGGCCCTACAGCAGCAACAACAGTAACACTTCTTCAGACGATTTATTCATCCTGCACGTCAACAGCCAGCCAGCTGTCAGCAATGTATAATGGAACAGGTAATGGTGACGGTATTGTAGATCTTAAGAATGGTACAGCTCAGCTTTCAGCAGGAGCAAGCAGCTTAAATACAGGACTTCAGACATTATATAGTGGAATGGTAAGTCTTGATACAGGTCTTGGTCAGCTTGCAACAGGAGGAAATACACTTGTATCTGGAACAGCATCACTTAGTGATGGCGTAGCACAGCTTAAGGATGGTTCATCTCAGCTTGCTTCAGGAGCTACAACTCTTAACAGCAATAGCCAGGCACTTAAGGATGGCGCTTCTAAGCTGTATGACGGAACAGTTACTTTAAGCGATGGAACAGTAACCTTAAATGATGGCGTAGCAACTCTTCTCGATGGTGTGAAAGAACTTAGTGATGGAATGATCAAGTTTGACGAAGAAGGTATTCAGAAACTTTCAAGCGCATTTGATGGAGATATCCAGTCCTTCGCAGACAGGCTTCAGGCTATTGAGGATGCATCAAAGGATTACACATCCTTCTCTGGTGTAGCTGATGACTCAACAAGTAGTGTTAAGTTCATTATCAAAACAGAAGGAATTGATTTATAAGAAATATAAAATAGCGAAAGCCCCGGGTAGATTTACTAATCTGCCTGGGGCTTTCGCATTCCCTCATGAAATAAAACCGTAGGATAATACCATTACGAAGCGATTATTGTTACTGCTTAAAAATGTACTAAATGTATATTAGTAACAAATCAACTTGCTGAACCGGTCATTTCCCGGAATATGTTGTTATAAAATGTTGCTTCCTGTCTCGCTTTTTCAAGGGTAAGACTATCAGCTTTTGCAATGGCTGCATATTCATCGCTGGTCTCAAGATCGTAACCACCACACTTGCATATGCTTGACCATAACTGCCAGTTAGTCTGTCCTTTTATGAGCGTGAAAAGAAGCGCGCCGGAGTCTGCGTGGCGTTCAATAGTGTTATCAGCTACTTTCACAGTTGTCATAGGCCGCTCCTTTCTCTTAATAAATTAAGCAAAACACTTTTTTTGAAGTGATTTTATTCTAATATATTCCGGAAACTTTTTCAAGATAGAAATTGTAAAACATCTTTTAACAGAGCGTTATTGCGGAAACGAAAAATCTTAAGAAATTTTATTTCGGTATACATGACCACTATATATTGTATTTCGAAAGGAAATATTAATAAAAAATATACTAAAATAAAGAAACTAAATATTTTATAAATTGATAGGAAAAAGTTAGAATTTTTTAGAGCTATTCTTTGAATTCGGGATTGCTGGTAGAAATGGTAAATAAAGCCTACTAAACTCCATGTTTTCAAGAGTTTAGTAGGAATGAACCGCAAACCCCGTCCCTAGGGACCAAAAAATGGACCGCAAACCCCGTCCCAATGTCATTTAGATAAGAATCCTCATAGTTCAAATTAATATCTATCATAATTAATTAGAGCGGAGTTAACGATCCATTTTGGAGGGATTACTAGTAAGAATGTGCAGCTACCGTTTTCTACTAGTAAGATTAAGACT
>JAZRKG010000080.1:0-2087 GCA_045646185.1 Butyrivibrio sp. | reverse complement strand
GCTTAACCAGTTTTCTAGAACCCAGCTTCTTTTGGGACAGGAAGGGATGGAATCCTTATATAAAAAGAAAGTAGCTGTCTTTGGCATTGGAGGCGTGGGCGGATATGTATGTGAAGCCCTGGTCCGTAGCGGTATTGGCTCTTTTGATTTGATAGATGATGACAAAGTTTGTCTGACTAATTTGAACAGACAGATAATTGCTACAAGAAAAACAGTTGGAAAGTACAAGGCAGAGGTGATGAAGGAACGCATGCTGGAGATAAATCCGGATGCAGATGTAGAAATACACAAATGCTTTTTCTTGCCGGAAAATGCTGATGAATTTCCTTTTCATGAATATGATTATATTGTTGATGCGGTTGATACAGTAACCGCGAAGATAGAACTTATCATGAGAGCACAAAAGGAAAGGGTTCCCATCATCAGCGCTATGGGGGCGGGAAATAAGCTGGATGCAGGTAGGTTTAAGGTTGCAGACATTTACGATACAAAGATTTGCCCTCTTGCCAGAGTCATGCGCCGGGAACTAAAGAAACGAAATGTTAAGAGACTGAAAGTGGTATATTCCGATGAACAGCCTATCCGCCCGTTGGAGGACATGTCTATCAGTTGCAGGACGCATTGCATATGTCCTCCGGGAGCGCGGCATAAGTGTACGGAGCGAAGGGATATTCCCGGGAGTACGGCTTTTGTACCGGCTGTTGCCGGATTACTTATCGCAGGAGAAGTAGTAAAGGATTTGAGCAGAAATGAAAAAGCTGAAGCGTTATGAATAGATGTTTTCTTTTTGTGACGAAGCCAAAATCCTTATATTTATCATATAGAGCAAAAAGTACTTGGACTGAAATATCACAGATTAATAACCAGAGAGTCTTACAGGAAGATGATGAGTGATCCGGATGAATAAAGAATAAGTAGGATGGTAATGATAAATGATCACAAGAGATGAGGCATTTGCACTTCTTAAGAAGTACAACAAGGATCCATTTCATATCCAGCATTCCTTTACTATGGAAGCTGTTATGAAATGGTATGCGAAGAAACTTGGCTATAGCGATGAGGCAGATTACTGGGGAATCGTAGGACTGCTTCATGATATTGACTTTGAACTGTATCCTGATGAGCATTGCCTGAAAGCACCCGCGCTTCTTAAAGAAGGCGGTGTGAGCGATGACATCATTTATTCCGTATGTTCTCACGGATACGGCATCACTGTTGGATGTGGCGTAACGATAGATGTGGAGCCAATCCATGAGATGGAAAAGGTTCTTTTTGCAGCAGACGAACTTACAGGACTTATCTGGGCTGCAGCTCTTATGAGGCCATCTAAAAGCACAAAGGATATGGAACTAAAGTCACTTAAAAAGAAGTACAAGAGTAAAGGCTTTGCCGCCGGATGCTCCAGGGAAGTTATAGAGCGCGGAGCGGATCAGCTTGGATGGGAATTGGACAGGCTTCTTGAAATGACTCTCCAGGCCATGGCTGCAAGCGAGGATATCATTAATGCTGAGATGCAGGCAGAGCAATAAGAAATGATTGAAGGAGGCGTGAACTCTATGGACATCAAATCCATACTTATCAAAGATACCACAAAAGAAGAGAGAGAACAGATCATTAAGGAGTCCATAGATTGCGGCGGAGGGTGTGAGAACTGTTCTTCCTGCTGGCTCGGTGGAGGTTCACCTTGGGATATTTACCAGGACTATATAGATGGTAAGCGTGAAATCAGAGAGATCAATGCCGAATACATGGAAAAATATTGGCAGGGCAGAAGCATAAAATGAGGGATCCTATGGGTAATGCACCGGAGATAGAGAACTCCACGATAGAAGAACGAAGAAAATATATCACGGAACGCTTTCCATGTATCGCAGAATGCGATATGTGCGGGCTCTGTACAGTCTTTCATGGCAAAGATGCCGAACAGGCCTATGACGATTATATAGTAGGTAAGCGTTCTTTTATGGAAGTTTCGGAAGACTATAAGTGATTAGGCGAACATGTTCAAATACAGAGAAATGACGGAGTCGGACAATGGTGTAGTTGCTGCACTTGTCAGAGACAATCTTAAACGATATAAGCTTGAT
>JAZRKG010000079.1:0-5019 GCA_045646185.1 Butyrivibrio sp. | reverse complement strand
ACCAGCAGCAGCACCAGGAGAAGCTCCAAGACCTTTTCCAAGTGGAGTAGCTGCCTTAAGAGCTGCAGCATCAAACTGTGGGTGAAGCAGTGTATCATGGTTACGAGGATCGATCATTGCAACTGCCTCTGCCTCTGTCTTGTGTCCTTCATCAACAAGATCACAAGCAATCTTAAGAGCAGCCTGAGCTGTTCTCTTACCGTTACGGCACTGGAGCATATAGAGTTTCTTGTTTTCAACAGTGAACTCCATATCCTGCATGTCGTGGTAGTGGTTCTCAAGAGTCTCACATACCTTAATGAAGTCAGCGTATGCTTCTGGGAATTCTTTTTCCATCTGTGCGATTGGCATAGGAGTACGAACACCAGCAACAACGTCTTCACCCTGTGCGTTGATGAGGAACTCACCCATAAGCTTGTTCTCACCTGTTGCAGGGTCACGTGTGAATGCAACACCTGTACCAGATTCATTGTTAAGGTTACCGAATACCATAGGCATTACGTTAACAGCTGTTCCCCATGAGTAAGGAATATCGTTATCACGACGATATACGTTAGCACGTGGGTTGTCCCATGAACGGAATACAGCTTCGATAGCAAGCTTTAACTGTACTACTGGATCTGAAGGGAAGTCTTCGCCAAGCTGATTCTTGTACTCAGCCTTGAACTGTTCAGCAAGTTCCTTAAGGTCTGCTGCTGTAAGGTCTACGTCAAACTTAACGCCCTTAGCTTCCTTCATCTTGTCGATAAGCTGTTCGAAATACTTCTTACCAACTTCCATAACTACGTCAGAGAACATCTGAATGAAACGTCTATATGAATCATATACAAAACGCTCGAATGCAGGATCTGGATTACCCTTAATCATAGCTGCAACAACTTCGTCGTTAAGACCAAGGTTAAGGATTGTATCCATCATACCTGGCATAGAAGCACGTGCACCTGAACGAACAGATACAAGAAGAGGATTTGTAAGATCGCCGAATTTCTTTCCGTTGATCTCTTCCATCTTCTTAACGCCTTCCATAGCCTGAGCCATGATTTCGTCATTAATTTTACGGCCATCCTCATAATACTGAGTACATGCCTCTGTTGTGATTGTGAATCCCTGTGGTACAGGAAGTCCAATGCTTGTCATTTCAGCAAGGTTTGCGCCCTTACCACCAAGGAGGTTACGCATGGTCATGTCGCCTTCGCTAAACATATAAACCCACTTATTCGCCATTTTTCTTTTCCTCTCTCCTTTACCGACCTCTAAATCGGTAAAATCCTTTCTTTGATTGTGACTGTATATAATTATCCATCTACATGGTTAATTATCAATAACTTTAGGTCCGCCCTTTGGAACGAAACTATCAAAGATATAAATATCAAAATGCTTTTTAGCTTTCTGCAGCTGTTCTTCTGACTTAATTGTCCAGGCTGCTGCAACATTTCTATAAAGTCCTCTGCAGATCATTCTTGAAGGATTATAGAAAAATCTGTGATTATAAGCTATAAAATCAGGTCTTGTAAGGAAGTTAAACCACAGATTGGTAAGCATAAAATAAAGCATACCCCTGTACAGATTTGGATCCTCTCTGAAAAACCAGTCTGAAAGCTGGCCTCTCATTACATCATCATGATTTTCCCTATACCACTTAAGGCATAATGGATTGAAAGATTCGATGCAATAAACGCCCTTATAATTTCTTAAAAGCGTATCTGCCTTTGGACAAAGGGACAAATCTGTTTTTTCTATTTTGAACTCAACGATAAGCGGAACCTGTCCGTTTACCATTTCCAGGAATGATTCAAAGGTAGGAATCTTTTCCTGTGAGTTCATCAAATGAAAACTCTGAAGCTCTTCAAAGGTATAGTCATCAACTCTGCCCTTTACTCCAAGACTTCCGTCTTCATTTTTAACAGCATCTGAAGGCTCACTACCAACTTCATATCTGGCTACTCTTGCCAGTGTAAAATCGTGAAATATAACAGGAATACCATCCTTAGACAGCTGAATATCTAGTTCTATTCCGTATCCAGCCTGGACTGCCTTTCGAAATGCAGCCATTGAATTCTCAGGGGCATCACTATTATTATCAAATAAGCCTCTGTGTGCGTACAGGACATCCATATGTCCTTCTCTGGAAGGTTTATTAATAATTCTAGGCTGAATGATAAGCATATATATCACCCCTAAAACCAACAAAACTATCAACAAAACCTTAATGAACAACATATCTCTATTCACTTCCTGTATCTAAACTATAAATCTGACCAAAAAGTTAACGTCAAATTTTTAACACAACCAATATTTTAATACCTTATTCCGTTATTCGCAACACTTAATTTACTCATCTACATCCAATCTTTCCAAAACACTCTTTTTAGGTATTGGCTTGCTGTCTCCATGCCTTACCTGTGACATTGTGATAAAGGCCAGGACTGTAAAAACTACTGCGTAAGGGAACAGAGTTCTGTATGAAATATGCTCCAGTAAAAAGCCTGATGCTATAGGCGTAAATACCTGTGCAGCCATGGAGAAGGTATAATACATTCCTGTGAACTTACCAATCTCGCCTTTGCTGCTCATCTCCACAACCATAGGATACGAATTTACGTTTATTGCAGCCCATCCAAATCCTATTACTGCAAAAAGAGCATTTAGCCAGCCCTGATATGTTGGCATAAGGGCAGCCACAAGGTAGCAGATGACCATAAGGCATACGCCGGTCATAATCGTCTTTTTCCTGCCTATTCTGCTGGCAATTGAGCCAATAGGGATGTAACTGATTATGGCTGCTACTGTAGCGACCATAAGGCAGTCTGCATATGCTCCATCATATAAATGCCAGACTTCTCCAACGTATCTGGAAAAAGCAGTTGTTACAGCGTTGTAGGCTGTGAACCAGAAAAATACGGATAAAAGAAGAAATATCATACTTCTTTTTACATCCTTAGGCATAGGTGTTCTTACAGTGCTATTTGAAGTCTCCTCTTCCTCTGTTTCAAATTCCTTGTTTTCCTCTTTTACCTGAGCCGCAATCTTTTTTTCATTAACAGTAAAAAATAAAACAGCCACAGCCACCATCATAAATATTACTATGCTGAGCATAAGTGGAAAATAATCAGTCTGGCTCTGGTCATCTGCTGTGTGAAGAAGAACCTTGATCATAACCAGTGCATATACCGCACCAATAGCGCCCATAAGATTTATTACAGCATTGGCCTTACTGCGAAGAGGTGCCGGTGTAAGGTCAGGCATAAGTGATACTGCAGGTGATCTGTAGGTTCCCATAGCAATAAGGAGCAGCAAAAGAATCCCAACAAATAGCGCAAGTCGTCCAGGAACATTACCAACAGTTATCAGTAAAAACAAAAGAATTGTTGAACAGATAGTTCCGCCCAGAATAAATGGCATACGTTTTCCGATTTTGGTATCCACTTTGTCAGAAAGCGTTCCAAAAAATGGCAGCATAAAAAGTGCAAGCACATTGTCCAGCGCCATAATAACACCTGTCCAGGTCTCTCCAAGGCCAAAGGTGTAGGTCAGAATCTTTGGAATTTCATTGTCGTAGAACTGCCAGAATACACAGATGGACAGAAATGCCATTCCAATCAGAATAGTACGTTTGTAACTTAGTTTCATAGCCGGTACCCCCGAAATAGTATTTGAGTTTTTCCCCAAGGATTATTGTACCATTTTTTACTTGTTTTTATGTTGGTTTGAAGGAATTTTTATATAAATAGACGATTGAATTTATTTGTGTTCTCTAATATAATACGAAAGGTTGTACAGTTATTTATTTTAAATATGAAAGGTTTTTATAATGATTAGTGCAAATAATGTAACATTGCGTGTTGGTAAAAAAGCGCTTTTTGAAGATGTAAATATTAAGTTCACTGAAGGCAACTGCTATGGTATCATCGGTGCCAACGGTGCTGGTAAATCTACATTCCTTAAGATTTTATCAGGTCAGATAGAAACAACAAACGGTGAGGTCGTTATGACACCTGGTCAGCGTCTCTCTTTCCTTGAACAGGATCACTTCAAGTATGACAATTACACTGTTCTCGATACAGTTATCATGGGTAATGCCCGTCTGTACGAAGTTATGAAGGAAAAAGATGCCATCTATGCCAAGGAAGATTTTTCCGATGAAGATGGAATCAAGGCAAGTGAGCTTGAAGCTGAATTTGCTGAAATGAACGGATGGGAAGCTGAGTCTGATGCAGAAAGCCTTCTTAACGGTCTTGGAATTCCTACAGAGTTCCACTACAGCCTGATGAGCGATTTAAATGGCGCTCAAAAGGTTAAGGTTCTTCTTGCCCGTGCTCTTTTTGGTAACCCAGACATCCTTCTTTTAGATGAGCCTACTAACCACCTGGATCTGGATGCTATCAGCTGGCTTGAAGAGTTCCTTATCAATTTTGAAAATACAGTTATTGTCGTATCCCACGACAGATACTTCCTTAACAAGGTTTGTACTTACATTGCTGATATCGATTATGGCAAGATTCAGCTCTATGCCGGAAACTATGATTTCTGGTATGAGTCAAGTCAGCTCATGATCAGACAGATGAAGGAAGCTAATAAAAAGAAAGAGGAGCAGATCAAGGAATTAAAAGAATTCATTGCAAGATTCTCAGCTAACGCTTCCAAATCAAAGCAGGCTACATCAAGAAAGCGTGCTCTTGAAAAGATCGAGCTTGATACTATTAAGCCATCAAGCCGTAAGTATCCATACATTGACTTTAGACCTAACCGCGAAATCGGTAATGAAGTTCTTACAGTTGATGGTCTTTCAAAGACAGTTAATGGAGTAAAGGTTCTGGACAATATTTCATTTGTTGTTCAGCATGATGATAAAATCGCTTTTGTAGGCGGTAACGAGCTTGCAAAAACTACTCTGTTCCAGATTCTTACAGGAGAAATGGAACCGGATGAAGGGACCTATAAATGGGGTATCACAACCTCACAGGCATACTTCCCTAAGGATAACACCAAGGAATTTGACAACGATTACACTATTAAAGT
>JAZRKG010000078.1:0-4836 GCA_045646185.1 Butyrivibrio sp. | reverse complement strand
ATTATCTACTTGTTTATAGGTATCTTCGAGTTTACCGCTATTATCAATTACCACCTTGCAGTGAGACCTGAATTCATCCTCAGAAAGCTGTTTGTCAAATATACTGTCAATCTTACTATCAGTATATCCTCTTGTGGCCTTAAGTCTCTGCCTGCGCGTTTCTCTGTCCGCATAGATATACCATAGCTCATCTACAATTTTGTCATATCCACATTCAATTAAAAGTGCTGCTTCAATGAAAAGAAAATCCAAAACCCCCGATGATCTTTCATGGTTTACTACTTCTATTATATAATTATTTGTCGCCGGATGCAGTACCTCATTTACATTTTTTAACATTTTTTCGTTAAAAAATATCTTTGAAGCCATTTTCCCTTTATCAATTTCACCATTTTCATCCAGAACATCACGCCCTAAGATTTCTAACAACGGCTCATAACAGGGACCGCCCTTTAGCTTTATGTCATTGGCAACCTTATCTGCCAGAATTACCCGGCAGTTATAGTTATCTTCAATATATTGCAAAACCTTGCTCTTACCGGCTCCGACACCGCCAGTAATACCAATTATCTTTGTCATGCACAAATCTCCCAATACTTATTTAGCCTCGTACCAGTCCTTACCTGTATGGCACTCAACTTCAAGAGGAACCAGAAGCTCAGAAGCGCCCATCATCTCTTCTACAAGAAGCTTTGATACCTGCTCTTCTTCATCAGGAGCTGTCTCTATTACAAGTTCATCATGAATCTGAAGAATAAGCTCTGATTTAAGATTATCCTTTTTCAGCCTTCTCCATACATTTATCATGGCGATTTTCATAATATCTGCAGCAGTTCCCTGAATAGGAGCATTCATGGCAACTCTTTCGCCAAACTGTCTGAGCATATAATTGCCGCTCTTTAATTCAGGAACCGGTCTTCTTCTGCCGTATATTGTTTCAGCGTAGCCTTTTTCCTTGGCAAGAGTCACTGACTTTTCCTGATACTGCTGAACACCCGGATATGTAGCAAAATACTGCTCCATATACTCTTTTGCCTCAGCCCTTGTAATACTTAAATCTTCACTAAGACCAAAGGTACTCATACCATAAACAATTCCAAAATTTACAGCCTTGGCATTTCTTCTCTGAAGATCTGTAACCTCTTCAAAAGGAGTATTAAACACCTTTGATGCTGTAATTCTGTGAATATCCTTACCCTCATGATAAGCCTCAATAAGGCCGTCATCACCGGACATATGAGCCAGAATACGAAGCTCTATCTGTGAATAGTCCGCATCTGCAAATACATAGCCATCCTTTGGCACAAATACCTTTCGGATGCTTCGGCCTTCCTCAGTACGCATAGGTATGTTCTGAAGGTTTGGCTCGGTGGAGCTGATACGTCCTGTAGCAGTAATAGTCTGATTAAAGCTAGTATGAATCCTTCCGTCTTCACTGATATATTCAGCAAGGCCATCTGCGTAGGTACTCTTTAGCTTGGCAAGACCTCTGTATTCCAGAACATCTCTGACAATCTTATAGTCAGGTGCAAGCTTATCCAGAACGTCAGCTGCTGTAGAATAACCAGACTTTGTCTTCTTGCCGCCAGGAAGACCCATTTTTTCAAAAAGGACTTCTCCCAGCTGCTTTGGCGAGTTGATGTTAAAAGAAACTCCGGCTTCTTCAACAATTGCTTTTTCCAAAACCTCTATTCTGCCTGCAAGGCTCTCACTGTATATTTTCAGCTGGTCTCTTTTTGCAATGATTCCGACTCTCTCCATGTCATACAAAATATATGACAATGGCATCTCAACATTGTTTAAAAGATCCAGCATGTTCTCACTTTCAAGCTTTTTCTCAATAAGAGGTGCTGCCTTAAATGAAAGTGAAGCAATGCCTGCAATAAAAGAAGCAACCTTAACTTCATCGCTATCCTTTAAAAGAGCCTTTCCAAATGTATCTCCATAGCCCGGAAGCTTATTATTAAGGTATTCATCAGCAATTGACTCTGGCATATAATCATTTTTTAAAGGGTTCAAAAGATATGCACCAATTAAAACATCAATATTACCAAAGCTGACCTTATCAGCCTTTTCAATATCCTTTGGTTTAAACAGGCAGTAGCTTTTCTTTATGTCGAAGGTAGTTAGTCTGCACTTATCAGAAAGCTCCTGAAGCTTACCTGCAAGATAATCAGGTGTTATAAAGCCTTCGCATTTGATAAAATAGGCTTTCTCTTCTTCAAAGCAAATAGAAAGACCAAACAGATCTGACTTTACAGCCTTATCCCAGGCAGGATAAAAAGCTACCATTTTTTCATTTTTACCACCGGCATATTCTATTGCTCTTGCAAAAATGTTTTCTGTCTCATTTAAATCAGCAGTAATAACAGTTTCAATACTGCTATCTGCCTTTCCATCTGAACCGGCAAATTCTATTATCTTTGAAAGTCCATGTTCATTTATGGTCTTTAGACAAGCTCCGGAAAAAATACCGGCAAGGTCTATTGCTCCATCTCTCTTGGCAAAAATATCCATATCCTTAAGGATATTTTTTATAAGCTCAAGCTGTTTTGAAGCTTCAAAGGTCTCAGGAAATCCTGATGGCGCTTCTTGAAAATCCACTTGTACTGAAGATGCCTTTCCTGCCTCAATTTCATTAAACAGCAAATAAAAAAAGCCTAAAACAGCTCCTATATGCTCGCCCTCAGGGTTTGTCATATCAGGTAGACCATTAAATGCCTTTACAAACAATTCCTGTCCATTAATTACCAACTGATTATTATCCATATTCAAATTCCATTCTAAAAAATATGATCATCCAAGAAAAACAGCCAAAGATACAGTAGCAATTGCAGCCACAAGAACAAGAATCTGCAATATCACACTGGTTCTTTCTAGGGAATGTCTTACATGTAGTCTTTTTCTGGCATCTCTTAGAAGTTCGGAAAGTTCCTTATTTAAGTTAAACGCTTCACCATCCTCAAGCTTTTGCATACCTACAAAAACGAGAAACTGAATTGTCAGTTCTTCCCTGCATTCAGGACAAGAGTCAATATGTTCCAAAAACTCTCGCAGCTGTTCAGTATTAAGTTCATCCTTCAAAAAAAGTGAGATCATTTTTTGAGCTGCTAAATGTGTCATTAACGAATCCCCATTAGAAGTAATAACTAAAGCAAACTACCCATATATAGTAATTTCCGACTATATATAGAATACACTAAATTCATAAAAGAATAAAGGTATTGCTTTCCATAGTATCCATGGATATATTTTCGTCACACTAAGAAAAATGCATATCCCTCCCACAGGATATGCATTTTCTTAAAATCATATATGCTATAGCCCCTACGGGCATTAGCCATGCCTTAATTATAGATTACACAAGACTTAAGCCTTCTTTGCAGCAAGCTGATCTGAAATCTCAGCAAGTTTTTCATCTGTAAGGATGTACTTTTTCTTGAAGATAGTGAAGGCAATGAAAAGTACAAATATTGGTGCAAGTGTCATTGTAAGTCTAAGACCAATAATATCGTTATTTGAAAGTACTGTAGATCCATTTGCAATAAGATCGCTGATCATTGTGTTAAGACCCTTAACAACGCTTCCGTCTACTGCTGCAATAGCTGCATCTGTATCACTGATGTGGAATACAGAAAGAGCAATTGAAGCAATAAGAGCTGCAATACCTGATGCAAGCTTTACAACGAAAGTCTGCATCGAGAAAATAACTGACTCATCTCTTCTACCGTTTTTAAGTTCGCCATAATCAACTGTGTTTGCAAGGAATACAGTAACAATAACATTCAAAATTCCTACTGCAGCCATGATAAAGAATCCTGGTACAAGGAATGGATAAACTGAAGTTACGCCTAAAAGTGCAAGTACAAGCAGAATGATGTAACCAACAATTCCTGCATAAATACAGATATCGAAAATTCTCATAGTCTTAAAGAACTTACGAAGAAGTGGGAACAGGAACATCATTGCAAGAATCTGAATACCACCTGCAAAGGTGTTGAACAATGTGTAGTTTGCTTCCCAGTTAGAACCAGCCAAATCATACTTAAAGAAATAGATCAGCAGGTTTGATGTAATATATGTTGCTGAGTTTACAAGTACAATAGTGATAACCATTGTCATGGCCTGATCATTTAATACAAGAGCCTTGAACATTTCTCCAACGCCGGCTGTTTTAACATCAACTGTAGATTTCTCCTTGATGCCAACACATGTAATTGTGATAAAGATAATGAACAGGATTGCAATGATAAGTGAGAAGTATTTGAAACCATATCTCTCAACCTGTCTTGTTGAAGTAATGTCTGCTGTAATTGTTGTAGCTGAGCTTACAGACTCATAATCGCTTTCAGATACATATACAGCAATTGCAGTATCGCCATTTAAATCCTTTGTAAAATCAAAGGTTGCTGTGTTGCTGTCAAAGGTTGTTGAATCAATAGTAATAGTAAAATCTGTGTTGTTAGCATTAAGAGAAAGATTTTCATCAAACTCAGAAGCATCAGCTGTTACATTTATTGTAATGTCAGCGTCTGTTGAAGAAAGTGTCAGAATATCTCCTGTTGCTGCACCAGCCTCATCCATTTCTACGATGTATGCTGTGATACTATCAGATGCAGATGCATAAGTATTTGTTACATTTGAAGCACTGTTTGCAGATACGCTGCTTCCGATTGCAGATACTGCCATAACAGTTACGATTGTAACAATAGCAGAACCAACACCGGCACAGGATCTTGCAAGAGCTGACAGATCTTCACGTTCCTTACCACCCTTTGTAAAAGCTGGAACCATTGACCAATAAGGAATATCCATCATTGTGTATGTAACACCCCA
>JAZRKG010000077.1:0-32168 GCA_045646185.1 Butyrivibrio sp. | reverse complement strand
ATTAATATAGTTTTGCTTCACTTTTTAGGTGAAAATGCAAATTTTTATAGTAGTAGTATATATGCGGCATTTGAGCGATTTTAATCTATTGCCGTGAATAATTCAGGAGTAATATTAAGCAGCTGATAAATACTGCCAGAGAGAAAAATATAGAGGTTATCTATGTGCAGCACGATGATGGTCCGGGAACTGGTTTTAGCGTCGGTGATGATGACTTTGAAATCTATGATGAAATAGCACCACTTCCAGGTGAAAAGACATTCTATAAAATTGTAAACAGTAGTTTCGGAAATAAAGATCTTTGCAAGTATCTTGAGGATAAGAAAGAAGATACTGTTATTATTTCAGGCCTTATGACAAATTTCTGCATTGATGCTACAGTTAAATCTGCCTTTGACAGCGGCTACAAAGTTATAATTCCTAAGGGCTGCAATTCAACCAGAGACAATGACTATATGGATGCAGAGACTACGTATAAGTATTACAACGACATGATGTGGCCGGATAGATTTGCAAAATGTATCGAAGTAAACGAGATTTTTAGTCTATGAGTTAGGTTTGAGTGGCTGTAAAAAAGTGATTATTTCATTTTTTTACAGCCATTTATTATTGCATTGACAAAAAAAGACATCCAATGTTAGATATATGTCTAATATAATTGTTGACATGCATGATGATTAGTGATATTTTATGTATATCAAGATATGGATTAGATATTGGTCTAACAAGGAGGCTGTTATGAAAGTGTCATACAAAGAGTTATTGGCAAATACTAATTTTCGAAAAAATCTCGGTGCTTCTTTAGTTAATCGATTTGGTGATTCGATAGATGCGATTGCTTCATCCTGGATTGTATATGAGCTTACTGGAGAAGCAAGTTGGTCTGCTATTATTTATGCAATTAATCGCTTGCCAACGATTTTTTTAACACCATTAGCAGGACCATGGGTAGAGCGTCATAACAAAAAGACTATAATGGTAGTCACAGATTTAATCAGAGCTTTGTGTGTTGGAGTCCTGGCAACAGGTCTGCTGCTTGGCTTTTTAAGTGCTCCGCTCCTTGCGGTATTAAATCTGATTATTTCGAGTGCAGAAGCATTTCGAATTCCTGCAGGTACTGCTATTTTTCCACAGATAGTATCTAAGGATCAATATGGAACAGCAATGTCTGTGAATCAGGCATCTTCAAGTGTTGTAGAACTAATTGGAACTGGAGTGGCAGCAGCTATTATTGCTGTGATTGGAAGTGCAGGTGCTATTTATGTGGATATGTGTACCTTCATTATGTCAGCTCTGTTGATTGCCACTATGCGACTGAATGAGGAAAAGAAGACGGATGGGAATGGATTTTCTCTTCACACCTATCTGAATGATTTGAAAGAAGGCTTTACTTACTGTGCGTCCAAAAAACGTTTGGTAGCCATTACCATGATGGTATTATTTTTAAATGGCATTCTGGTTCCTTTAAATAGCTTGAAAACCCCAATGGTGGCAGAACTTTTTCATGGTGATCCATGGTATTTGTCTGTGTTTGGAATTACTCTCGTGGTGTCCATGTTGATTGGTTCAGTTCTTTTCCCTATGATTCAGAACAAGTTAAGTGTTAAAATGGTGCTAGTATTAATTTCCATTGGAATTACAGGTTTCTATGCTTTTATTGTAGTAGGAAGACCACTGTATACAAATGCCTATATTGCAATGATAGTACTTGCAGTGCTGACTGGTTTATTAGGATTGGCAATAAGTATCGGTAATATGTTTCTTGGAGTAGAGACATTGCGTATCATTGATAAGGAGTACCTGGCAAGAGCTGCCAGCATAGGCAATGCACTTGGAAGTGCAATTGTGCCTGTGACTGCATTTGTTGTTAGCATCGCATTGCGTTTTGTTGGAGTTGCGGTTGTTTTTGTCGGTACTGCAATAATTGCAGCCGCCTTTTGCGGAATCCTATATTGCCAGAGCGGGCTGGATGAAGAAGCTTCAGTGGAGAATTCAGATAAAACGGAGGCAGCATGAATCATTTTCACTCAGAATTACAATATGTGCCAGAAAGCATAACTTTATTGAATATGGTCGCACAGCCGGGGAATTATATCACTGATTATATGCATCAGTTGGCATCTCAATATGGCGTGACGCCTGACATAAAGGCTAATCAGGTGGTTGAGCTGCTACAGGAAATAGAGAATGCGGCCAGAACAGAGTTTTCACAGGATAGCGATGTGCTGAAGTACTATTGTAACAGTGATCAGGAACTTGGGAAGGCTGATTCTCTGGCAAATATACTAATTCTGGCAGAGACGGTGAATCTGAATCACCGAAGCGTAGCAGAGCAGAAGGAATATTTGGAGAACCTGTCCGAACAGGAGTATATCCAGAAGTTCTACGAGGCACTTCAGGCCTATAGTTCCAATGTGGTTGACGACAATGATGATGATGCTATTGAGACAGTTGATGTCGTAGATTATATATTCCGCATGGATATTTCTGATGAAAAAAAATTGCAATTGCAACAGTTGTTTTTTCACCATAGTGAGCATATACCAATTGTTATTAGTTTGATGCTTAGGGCAGAAAATCTTTTGAAAAAATATGAAAAGAAGTTGATGGCAAAGGCACGTGACGTTATTTCTTATGTAGAAAAAGAGGTAGGTGGAGACTCACTGTCGGATTATATCTTACAGAAGTATTATGGAGGAGTTGAAAATCCTACTTATGGAAAAGATTGTGAAGTATATATATCCTATCTGAAGTGCGCGACTATGGGATTTATGATGAAGGGGGATACCTATGAAGATATGAGGGCAGTTGTCATGCTGGGCGTGATTTTTAACCCTGTGATAAGTCTTGGCTATTTGGTGGACCAGCGTGCGCAGCTTAGTGAAGAAAAGGTCATGGCAATTATGAAGCTTTTGGCAGATAAGAGTAAATTTCAGATTCTGTCTGCGACAGTAGATGCGCCTGCCTATGGATCACAACTTGCAAATATGCTGGGATTAACAACAGCAACGATTTCACATCATACTTCAGCGCTTTTGGAACAGAATTTATTGACACTGGATAAGGTTGATACCAAGATATACTATCGCGCGAATCCGATTATGATTCGTGCGATAATTCAGTACTTACAGAAAACGCTTCTGAAGGAATAAATGATGAAAGCTTATTATCACTTACCCGGGCTGTTTG
Organism: Butyrivibrio sp.; assembly: GCA_045646185.1. Taxonomy (GTDB): domain Bacteria; phylum Bacillota; class Clostridia; order Lachnospirales; family Lachnospiraceae; genus Butyrivibrio. The sequence continues at coordinate 28,979 of JAZRKG010000077.1, read as the reverse complement.
AATTCTATGATTTTTATAAAGCTTTTTTGCAGCTATATCGTCAGCATCGTGAATACTTTTATGACTGGTGCGAGATAGGGTCTATTTATGGTGCCCCTGCAGACTGCATTTGGGGTGGTGGCAGAGTTGGATTTGGTGATGCAGATGCATCTGAAGTAGCAGAATTGATGCGTGAATATGAGATATCTTCTCGGCTGGCTTTTAGTAACTCTTTATTGGAAGAGAAACATTTGCAGGATAAAAAATGTAACAGGCTTTGCCAGCTTTTTGAGCACAATGGTTCTGTGCAAAACGGTGTTATAGTTCATTCGGATCTGCTATTGCACTACCTGCAGAAGAAGTACCCCGATTTTTATTTTGTATCTTCTACTACTAAAGTCCTCACGGATTTTAGAGACTTGGAGCAGGAATTAAGTAGGGACGAGTTTACCTATGTGGTTCCGGATTTTAGATTAAACAGTTCCCTGGATAAGCTAACTGGATTATCCAATGAGCATAAGAGCAAAGTGGAGTTTCTCTGTAATGAGTGCTGCTGGTACTCCTGCTATGATAGAAAAGCCTGCTATGAAAATGTGAGCCGCAAAAGTCTGGGAGATAACTGCCCAGATCACCGGTGCGTCTCTCCTACGGCAGAAAAGAGATACAGATTTTCAGATGCTATGGAAAATCCAGGATTTATTGGAATAGACGATATCAGAAATGTTTATATGCCAGCAGGTTTTTCACAGTTCAAGATAGAGGGCAGAAGTCTTGGAAGTGCAATACTACTTGAGTTTTTGCTATACTATATGACTAAACCTAAGTATCAGCTAAAGGTACGAGAGGAAATTTATCTTGACAGCGCATTGGATTTGTTTTAGAAAAAATTGATGATATATAATGAAAACAATTAGCATGATTTTTCAGGATGGCTATTGCGGATAATCAATAAAGAAAGTTATAAGGGGAAAGTGTATGAAAAAGAAGATAAATGTTTTTTACGGGGTTTTTGCGGCTATATTTGCGATTATGCTTGATATTAGCCGTCATGTATTTTATGAACCATCAGACAGAGGCACGGTCGAGAACGTGTATTTTCAGGACATGAGCTTTGTTGATTTAATAGCCGTGGCTCTTTTTTGTGTGTTTATATATACAGTAATAACAGCTTTACCTGATATAAAGAATGAACTGCTATTTGGAGAAAAGAGAGAGGGTAGGTGTGGACTCCAATTTATCCTGACCTTCATTACTATGGCAGTTTGCTATTTCCCTTATGTGGCATCGTATTGGCCTGGAGGAATATACTCAGATACAGTTGGATCCATGGAAATAGCACTGGGAACAGAGAAAATGACCTCGCATGAACCAATTGGTTATACGCTCTTATGGAAACTTATGTTTAAGGTGGCTGGTGGCAGCTTTGAGCCAGGTGATTATGGCGCAATGTACATGTTTACTGTTGTTCAGACATTGGCTATGATCCTGCTTTTGACATTTTTTGTTAACTGGCTTTATCGAAGAGGATTAAAAAATAAAGCTTGTGTAATCATTACCCTGATATTCTCACTGTATTCACTCTATCCTTTTTATAGTATTTCACTATGGAAAGATACAGTTTTTGGAATGATAATCTTTGGCTACTCTTGGTTTCTGTTCTGCTTAAATGAGTCAATTAAAGAAAAAGAAGATATCTCAAGAGGCTATCTTATAGGTTATATTATTCTCACGGTCTGCGTTATTTTCTTTAGAAATAACGGAATATATGTTGCGATAATTACCAGTATAATTGCTACTCTTACTATGATGAAAATCAAGAAAGCCTTTAAAAAAGTTCTCATTTCTTCGATAGCTGCGATTGCAGTATGCTTTATTATTCAGCATCCTGTTTTTGATGCCCTTGGATATAATGTGGATTCAAAGGTAGAGAGTTTGTCTATTCCTATACAACAGACTGCATATATTCTGTGCACAGACGGAAAAGTTTCAGATGAAAATCTAGAAGTAATTAACAACATAATGCCGCTTGAATTGTGGTATGAGACATATGATCCATCCGTGGTTGATTATATTAAATTTGATTCCTCTTTTAACAGGGATTGGTTTAATGACCATATGGGTACATTTATGAAGACCTATCTAGAGCTTTGTCTGGCAAACCCTGCTAAAGCTGTCAAAGGATATCTTCTTGCAACCGTGGGATATTGGGATATATTTAAGTCTTCATCGTCTGCATATATCTGTCCGCAATCAATAGCCTGGACAGGAATATTTCAGGGAGATTATTTTGGATATTACACGGATATTAATTTCCAGGAGTTCGTTATGCCAAGACATTACGCAAGTGCTGCAGTCTTTGCATGGATGGCTATCTTTGTCTTTTTCTCATTACTGGCCAATAGAAGATTTAAAGACGTATTGCCTCTTATTCCGGCGCTTGCAGTTTGGTTTACAATAATGCTGGCTGCTCCACTGGCGTTTTCCTTCCGATATTTGTTTGCAGTTTTCCTTTGTGTTCCTATTTATTTTTTGTGTTTTCTTAAGAAATAACAGAAAATAAGGGGATTAAAGGATCCTGTAGTTGTGTAAGCTGTTCAGATAATTGAGAAAAATAATTGGGAAGTTCTGAAAATATATATCAGAAACAAGTAATAGTGTGATATTATCTGTTTTAGCAATCACAACGAAGGGAGATAAAGTATGAAAGAGTTTTTGAAAAGGAAGGATATTGAGATTTCGCTAAAGCGATATGGCATCGATGCGCTGGGGGCTATGGCGCAGGGACTTTTTTGCTCATTGCTTATAGGTACGATCATCAATACCATTGGTACTCAGTTCAAAGTATTATTCTTAACACAGACAGTAGCAACAATTGCAGGTATCGACTATACAGTTGGAGGTCTTGCTACTGCAATGAGTGGACCAGCTATGGCAGTTGCTATTGGCTATGCACTTCATTGTCCACCACTTGTTTTATTTTCTATGATAACAGTAGGTTTTGCGGCTAATGCTTTGGGAGGAGCAGGCGGACCACTGGCAGTTTTATTTGTAGCTATTATTGCCGCAGAATTTGGTAAGGCTGTGTCTAAAGAGACCAAAATAGACATTTTGGTAACACCACTTGTAACAATTGCAGTTGGAGTATTTCTCTCCTGGCTTATCGCACCACCTCTTGGAAAGGCAGCGATGTCTGTAGGAAACCTTATAATGTGGGCAACAGAATTACAGCCATTCCTTATGGGAATTCTTGTATCGGTAGTTGTAGGTATGGCACTTACTCTTCCGATATCATCAGCTGCTATCTGCGCAGCGCTCGGCCTTACTGGACTTGCCGGAGGAGCAGCGGTAGCTGGATGCTGTGCTCAGATGGTTGGATTTGCAGTTATTTCCTTTAAGGAAAACAAATGGGGTGGCCTTGTATCTCAGGGTATTGGTACTTCCATGCTCCAAATGGGTAATATCATTAAAAATCCGAGAGTTTGGATAGCACCTACTCTTGCGTCAGCAATAACTGGCCCTATTGCAACATGCGTATTTGGGCTTAAAATGAATGGAGCACCTGTTTCTTCTGGAATGGGTACCTGTGGCCTGGTAGGACAGATTGGTGTTTACACAGGATGGGTAAATGATATTCAGGCTGGCATAAAAGATGCTATAACGCTCAATGACTGGTTTGGACTTATCATGATTTCGTTTATCTTGCCAGCAGTACTTTCAATCGTAATTAATGCAGGTCTTAAGAAAATTGGATGGGTAAAAGATGGCGATTTGAAACTGCATTAAAAAAAATAGTTTCCCTCGATACTATTCTTTTTTGGTAATATTTGATATAATTATAACGAAATGAAACTTTGTTTATGGTGAAAATAAACATAAAACGGATAGAAAATGTACGTCTCTATTCAAGTTAGTTTCCACATGGCATTTTTTAAAATGACCTATATTCTTGTTGCCATGATGTTAAACACTAACAGAGTTTCCAAAATTTTATTAAAAAAGGGAGGGAGCTTATGATTTTTCAAATCAATAGCTTATGGCAAGTAATCGGATGGTGCCTCGTATTCGCAGGTCTGATTATTGTCAACGAAATTGGACGTAGGAGTAAAATCGGCGGCATGATCGTCTTCGTTATTATTCCTGCAATCCTGACAGTTTACTTCATCGCTATACATCTTGGTGCATTTGGCGGTGGTAGCAATCCTACAATGGCTTACATGGACGGATGGTTCCATTACTTCAAACTTTATGCAGCAGACATCGGATGTGTCGGCTTCATGATGATTAAGTACAAATGGGGCATCGGTAAGGAAAAATGGTTTGCTTGGTGGCCATGGTTCATCGTATCAGCTAACATTATGATCGCAAACGTATCTGATATGGAATCTGCTCTTGCAGCATTCAATATTTCAGGTAACCTTGCAGGTACATGGTGGGCTTCAAACGAAGGCGTATTCATCTACGGCGGATGGTGGAATGTTGTTAATGCTATCGCAGGTCTTATCAACATCTTTTGTATGACAGGATGTGTATACCTTTACACTTCAAAAGATAAGAATCAGTCAGATATGCTCTGGCCTGATATGACAATCTGGTTTATCGTAGCTTACGATATTTGGAACTTTGAATACACATATCTGAATCTTCCTACACATTCATGGTATTGCGGTGTTGCACTTCTTCTTGCTCCTACATTTGCAAACGCACTTTGGAACAAGGGTGCATGGATTCAGAACCGTGCCAACACATTGGCAATTTGGTGTATGTGGGCTCAGGTAGTGCCGCTGTTCCAGCTTAGTGGAACATTTGCAGCAGCTCTTCCAAAGGTATATGGTGGAGCAGCAGATGCAGGTGTTACAACAATGGATCTGTATGCTAAGGCTATTGAACTTTACAACAATGGTCAGGGTAAGACAGCAGCAGTTGGAGAAGCTATTACACAGATGGGTATTACAGCTGATCCTTCAATGCAGAGTCTCTTCGCAATGCTTTCACTTGGTATGAATGTAATCTGCATTTCTGTAATCATTAAGAAGTCAATACAGAACAAGTGCAATCCATATTCAAATGAAGTATTCAAGGGAACAAAGGACTACGAAGAAGCTATGGCTCGTGCCGTTAGATAATTGTAGTTTAGATTGAATTAAAGATGATAAAAGGGCTGGAAGATGAAAATATCTTCCAGCCTTCTTTTTATTATAGCTTATTAAAAATCGATTTCTGTATCATAATAGCAAGCTTTAAGAAGCTTTTCCATTTCTTCCTGATTTGGAATACGTGGGTTAGAGCCTGTGCATGCATCACCTATAGCGCGCTCTGCAATGCCTGGAAGTCTTTCGAGGAATACTTCCTCTGGAACAAAGCCCTGCTCTGTAGGATAAGAATCCTGGCCATAGTTTTTAATGCAATGAGGAATATTAAGCTCATCATTTAAGCCGCGAACATATTTAATGAGAGCAGCAACCTTTTCATCGTCATTTGAACCATCCAGGTGCATATAGTCAGCAATCACACCATAACGCTTTTTGGCAACTGCGTTCTGAGCGTTAAATGCAATAACCTTAGGAAGATACATAGCATTTGCAGCACCATGAATAATGTGAGCACCATAATCTGCAAAAACAGCACCTGTTTTGTGTGCCATGGAATGTACTATTCCGAGAAGTGCATTTGAAAATGCCATTCCGGCAAGACACTGAGCGTAGTGCATGCGATCTCTTGCTTCCATATCTTCATTGTAAGATGCAACGAGATCTTTCTGAATCATCTCAATAGCATGAATAGCAAGAGGATCTGTAAACTCACAATTTGCTGTAGAAACATAAGCTTCAACTGCATGGGTTAAAGCATCCATACCTGTATGAGCAACGAGCTTTTTAGGCATTGTTTCAGCAAGATCTGGATCAACTATAGCTACATCTGGAGTGATTTCAAAATCTGCTATAGGATATTTTGTTCCTTTTTGATAATCAGTGATGATTGAAAAAGCAGTAACCTCTGTTGCAGTTCCTGATGTTGAAGATACTGCACAGAACTTAGCTTTCTTTCTGAGCTGTGGGATACCAAATACTTTGCACATATCCTCAAAAGTGCATTCCGGATACTCGTATTTGATCCACATTGCCTTGGCTGCATCGATTGGAGATCCGCCACCGATTGCTACAATCCAGTCAGGCTCAAATTTTGCCATAGCTTCTGCGCCGCGCATAACGGTTTCAACAGAAGGATCTGATTCAATACCTTCAAAAAGCTCTACTTCCATGCCGGCTTCTCTAAGGTAGTCCTCAGCTCTTTGCAAAAAGCCCCCTCGCTTCATTGAACCCCCACCTACACAGATGATGGCTCTCTTGCCCTGCAAATCTTTCAGAGCAGACAGTGATCCCTTACCATGATAGATGTCTCTTGGTAGTGTAAATCTAGCCATTATATAAAACCTCCTTTTAATCTAGCCGTTCTGACTAGTTTTTAAACAAATCTGCCAAAGAAAAAGAAGATGAAATGTTGTTAACTAATTAACAAACAAGCATATATATAGTATATCAGCCATATGTGAAAAAACATAGAAAAATGAGGAGGTAGAGTTGTACAAAGATTATGGAAAAAAATTGTCTGAAACGCTGAAAAATGTGTTAGTATATCTACTAGGCGTGTTCTGCAAAAGCAGACCATTTGTATAAATCATTTTTGGGGAGAATTGATAAATGCAAAGCATAATACAAAAGAAAAATCTGTTTCTATACATTGTAATAGAAGTACTACTTTTTATTGGAGTAAAAATACTTGAACTGATACAGGCATATGATTTCAGAATGTGTGTTGTAAAGTACGCATGTATAGTTGTGGATTTCATTGTTGCATTCTGTATCTTTAGCAAATGGAGAAAGGGAAAAAAGAAAATTTGGGATGATCTGATATTTCTTGGCATATTCCTGATATTCCTGGCTGATCTGGTATTAACTTTACTGGCCCTGGTTATTTCAAATAAGCTATGGGGCTTTGCGATATTCTGCATGGTTCAGATTGTTTTTTGTATATACATGAAGCCTGGCAAACTAAATATACTTATAAGAGCACTAGTACTTGCAATTGCATGGTTTGCCTTAATAAAAATCAATTTGATGAGCATACCAAATGCAACAGGAATATTTAATATAACACTGATAGCTGTGAACATGGTATGCAGCTGGGTTATGTTCAACAAGGATAGAACCAAAAAGAACCTATATTTTGCAATAGGACTGACTCTTTTTGCAATTTGTGATATAAACCTGCTGATACGAACAGTTTCACTGGAACACACTCTGATAAATGAAATTGCACGATTTACGGTATGGACTGCATATATACCTGCAATAGTGATGCTGACATTAACTTATGCTCAGGCTGTTGCAGATTATAATAAAGCTGAAAAATAAAGTATTAAAGCTGGAGGAGACCATATGAACAACAGTACTAACGAAGCCTATCGCATAGAGCATGACTCAATGGGAGAAGTAAAAGTACCTGCAGATAAGTATTGGGGAGCTCAGACTCAGCGTAGTCATGAGAATTTCCCTATCGGAGTAGGTATCGAGACCATGCCTCGTGAGATAATAGAGGCCTTTGCTATTTTAAAAAAGGCTGCAGCAGTTGCCAATAACAAGATTGTTCCAGAACGTATGACAGATAGTAAGTGCAATGCAATTGCAAAGGCTTGCGATGAGATCAGAGATGGCAAAATGTGGGAGCATTTCCCATTAGTAGTGTGGCAGACTGGTTCAGGTACTCAGTCCAACATGAATGTAAATGAAGTAGTTGCAAATAGAGGAAATGAGATTGGTGGCGAAAAGCTTCTTCATCCAAATGATGATGTTAATATGAGCCAATCATCCAATGACACATATCCAACAGCTTTGCATATTGCTGCGGTTATGGGGATTGAGCAGAAGCTTATTCCTGCAGCCAAAACTCTTATTACTACTTTAAAAAGATTAGAAGCGGAAAACGAAGGCATTGTAAAAAGTGGACGTACACATCTTCAGGACGCTGTTCCTATCTCTTTCTCACAGGAAATAAGCGGTTGGAGAAGCTCATTAGAAAGAGACGTTGAGCTGTTACAGCTTGCAGCAAAGCCTTTAAAGGAACTGGCGTTGGGTGGTACAGCCGTTGGTACGGGGCTTAATGCACCAAAGGGATTTGATACTGAAGTAGCAGCACGCATTGCAGAGTTTGCAGGTACAGATTTTGTAACAGCGCAGAATAAATTTCACGCACTTAGCTCCAGAGATGAAATTGTTTTTGCTCACGGAGCTGTTAAAGCACTGGCTGCAGATATGATGAAAATAGCAAACGACGTAAGATGGCTTGCATCAGGCCCTCGCTGTGGTCTTGGAGAAATTACCATTCCTGAAAATGAGCCAGGAAGTTCAATTATGCCGGGTAAAGTAAATCCGACACAGTGTGAGCAGGTGACTATGGTAGCCGTACAGGTAATGGGAAATGATACAACTATTGGAATTGCTGCTTCACAGGGTAATTTTGAACTGAATGTATTTTTGCCTGTAATTGCATATAATTTTACACAGTCAGTTCGTCTGCTTTCAGAATCCATTGAATCCTTTAATGATAACTGTGCAGTGGGAATAAAAGCACAAAAAGAAAAGATGCATGAAAATCTTTATAATTCATTGATGCTTGTAACTGCATTAAACCCATATATCGGATATGAAAATGCAGCTAAGTGTGCTCATAAAGCATTTGAAGAAAATATATCTTTGAAGGAAGCCTGCGTTGGATTAGGACTTCTAACTAACGAGCGCTTTGATGAAGTGTTCCATCCTGAAAACATGATTTAAATATAAAAAGAACCAGCCTGACTCGATGGAGTCTGCTGGTTCTTTTTATAAATAATGATTGCATATCAACCTAAAATTACTTTGCCATCCACTTATTATAGATATTTTTTAAGCCTAATGAATAGTTGATAATAATTCCGCTTACTGCACCAAGAGCAGCCTGAGCTATTTCGTAAGGTAGCTTTATCATAGCGTACTCAAATGTACTGTATACAAATGTTTTTCCAAGAGTATAGCCTACGACCATGATAACGGCTCCAATTGTAACACCAATAATAGCACCGGCCTTTTTCTTATGTGTCAAAACGTTATGTGAAAAATAAGAAATAACTAAAGCCTGTATACCGTGTGTAACAAGAGATACAAACATTGGTGCAGGATAAAAGAGCATATCACCAAGAAAAGATCCAAAGCCTGCAGCAATAAATGCATATCCTGGATTAAGCAATATTGCGGCTGTGCAAATTACTATATCGCAAAGATATAGGTGTCCGCCTGGAACTGGTATTCCAAAGGAACTTAAAGCTATTGTCAGTGCCATAAACATGGCTGTAAAAGTCATATTCTTAATTGCGGCGTCTGAGCTTCTGTGTGCGTTATGAGTTCTGTAAGATTTTACTGTGTTTTCCATAATCTGCCTCCTCTTTTTAGTTGCTTTCTAAATATTACTTCAAGAGTGGCATTACAAAAATGCTCAATTTAAATAAAAAATATAAGGTCAGATTAGAAAATTGTAAGTAAGTCTTTTAATGATGAGAATTCCTTGTACAAAACAGATTTTAATTCATCATCTGGTAAAGTCTGGTCAGGGATCATAATCGTTTTGCAGCCTGCTGAATGTGCACTCATAACACCATTAGGAGAATCTTCAACAGCATAAGTGTCAGAAGGATTTTTTCCAACCTGCTTTGCAGCATATAAATAGACATCAGGTGCAGGCTTTCCTTTTTCTACCATTGTGGCACATACTATTTTGTCAAAAAAATCAAGTAGTCCAAGGCTTCCAAGGTATTGCTTTGTTCGTTCAAGATCAGTTGCAGTTACTATTACCAGACTATGTCCACGCTTGTTTAACTCAGAAAGAGTCTCGATTGCGTAGGGTTTTAATTCGATACCGTTTTTTTCAAGAGTTTCTTTCATAAGCTCCATTCGCCTGGCACGAATTTTGGTGTAAGCCTCCGTATCATCAAAAAAACCATTGATTCTATCTATTGCAAATGGTCTGCCAAGGCTTCGTAGAGATAAGGCTTGTTCGTCTGTCATTGGATATCCCAATGAATTTGCAGCTTCCACCCAGCATTTTCTATAATGTTTTTCGGTATCCAGAATTGTTCCATCTAAATCGAAGAAAATAGTTTCTGCCATAGGGCCTCCTGTAAAAATCTAAATAAACTATAGAAAGTATATAACATCTTATTTTTCTAGTAAAACAAGGAATGAAAAATATGCAGATTGAAGAATGTGACAAAATAGGTTTATACTGAATGTAAATATTTTTGGAGATAAAACTATGAATAGTACAAAAGATTTTTCAGGTATAAAACCATTAGAAAAAAGAGTTTATCTGTCATCACCAACTATGCATGGTGATGAAATGAAATATATTCAGGAAGCCTATGATACCAACTGGATGACCACAGCAGGCACCAATATAACAGCCATAGAAAAGAGTGCTGCTGAGTATGTTGGATGTAAATATGCTGTTGCTTTATCAGCTGGAACAGCTGCACTCCACCTTGCTACCAAGCTGGCAGGTGAAAAACTGTATGGAATGGCAAAGCCAAATCAGGGTACACTTCAGGGACATAAGGTATTTTGCTCTGATATGACTTTTGATGCTTCAGTCAATCCTGTTGCTTATGAAGACGGTGAAGCTGTATTTATTGATACAGAGCGCGATACATGGAATATGGATCCGCAAGCTTTGGAAAAAGCATTTGAAATATACCCGGATGTGAAGCTTGTAGTTGTAGCACATTTATATGGTACACCTGGCAAGATAGATGAAATTAAGGCTGTATGCGACAAACACGGAGCACTGATAATAGAGGATGCAGCTGAATCTTTTGGAGCTACATACAAGGGTCGTCAGACCGGTACTTTCGGAGATTACAACGCAATATCCTTTAACGGAAACAAAATCATTACTGGTTCTTCAGGAGGTATGTTCCTGACAGATTCACTATCTGATGCCGATAAGGTTAGAAAGTGGTCTACACAGTCAAGAGAAGATGCTCCATGGTATCAGCATGAAGAGATAGGCTATAACTATAGAATGTCTAATGTTATAGCTGGAGTTATAAGAGGTCAGCTTCCATATCTTGAGACTCATATTGCTCAGAAAAAGGCAATTTATGAAAGATATAAAGAGGGTCTTAAGGATTTACCTGTATCAATGAATCCTTTTGATGAGAAAAACAGTGAGCCTAACTATTGGCTTAGCTGTATTCTTATAGATAAAGATGCTATGTGTAAAACAGTTCGCGGCGAGAACAAACCACTATACATTAGCGAAAAAGGCAAGAGCTGTCCTACAGAGATTCTTGAAGCGATTGCAGAGTTTAACGCAGAGGGCAGACCAATTTGGAAGCCAATGCACATGCAGCCTATCTACCGCATGAACAGCTTTATTACAGCTGATGGCAATGGAAGAGCCAGAAGCAACGCATATATTGATGAAGGTGAAACACTTGATGTTGGTGCAGATATATTTGAGAGAGGCTTATGTCTGCCAAGTGACAATAAGATGACTAAAGAACAGCAGGATGTTATCATCGAAGTCATACACAGGTGCTTTGAGTAAAATAGTGTAGTCTAAAATAGATTTTTTGACCATTTAGCACACCTATGATATAGTACATAGGTGTGTTTTTTATTTGGATAATAAGATATAGTAAATATTGTTCAAATATGTTTCCCATTTGTGTTTATGCAAATGGAGGGAGTTTAAAGGAGAAAAAATATGAAAAAGGTTTCAAAAAAAATCACAACAGCAATCATTGCTGCAACAATGCTTATGTCAACAGCATGCGGAAGTTCAGAAATTCAGGAAACTACAGATACTGTAGTTAGTGAGACTTCAGTAGAAGCTACAACTGAGGCTACTGTAGAGGCTGAGGATTCAGCAGAAGAAGCATCAACAGAAGAAGCTGATGCAGCTACAGAGAGCTCATCTGAGGACGCAGCTGATGCAGCTTCAACTGAAGAAGAGACTGAAACAGAGGCAAGAAATTACGAGAGAGGAACTGTTGACGGTAATAAATATACAAATGATTCACTTGGTATTGTAGTTGAAGTTCCATCAACATGGTACTTTTTAACAGATGATGAATTGTCTGAGATTACTGGATATCAGATGGATACAATTGATAATGATACACTCACATCACTTCTTGAAGAAGCAACAGATCTGATGGATATGTATGTAGTATCAGATAATGGAATGGATAACCTTAACCTTTCTGTTCAGAAAAAGACACTTCTCACAAAGGCTCTTGATGCTCAGGGATATGTTGATGCAGCACTTGCTACAACAAAGGTAACTTTAGAGGCAGCTGGTTTTGAAGATGTTGAAATTGAAGAATCAACAGTTGCTACAGCAAATGGAGAGCTTCCTTGTCTTAATCTCAAATCAATGTATTCAGGATATGAAGTTTATCAGGTAGTAGCTGTTTATGATACAGGAGATTACTTTGTAACATTTACTTCAACTGTATATGCTGAAGATACAGCAGCTGAAGCTTTACAGTATGTTACAATTAATGAATAATCATTGAAATATATAAATAAAAAAAGGCTGTCGCACTAATTAGTGCGGCAGCTTTTTTGTAGCCTGAACTTGTAACAAACTTTGGCGTTTATTAAATTAGAAATGTCCGTGGCTTCCGCCATGACTTGTGCCTGAACTTGAGATGTGAACTGAGGATCCGCCTCCGCCGCCACTGCTTCTGTTTTCCTTTGGAATTGCCACCTTTGAAATGTGATGGCTTAGGAAAACATCAGATTTTCTTCTTAGATTTAATCCGCCTTTGGCATATTCTTTTGCACCATTTTGAAATGCTATATTATTCAAGACGAGAATGTGGTGTGTTAAAGGTATTGCTGGCAGGATCAGCGCCACAACTATAATCGCCAGAAACATAAATATATCAGTGTATCTTATATTAGAATTACCGATAAAAGAATCTCTGTAGCTTATAATGCTTGATCTTGCTTCATTGGCAAATATAGTAAAGGCTTCTGAGTAATCGTCATATTGCAGCTCATATAAAACATCATCCATAATGTATTCCTGTTCGGAATCAGTAAAGATGTCTATTGCATCTCCGCAGGTGCTCAGCGCCCAGCTACGGTCCTCCATACTTAAAACAAGGATAATACCACTTCTGTTTTCGCCATATCCAAGACCATTATAATCATAATAATCATCGGCAAAATCCTGAATGTAGACACCATTTCTGCTATTTACTGTAAGTATGCAAATATCCATTTCCAGCTGCTCACTGTAAGAGTCAAGCTTATCAAGGAGAGTAGACTCCTCATCTGCTGTTAGGAGATCTGCATCATCTACCAGTCTGTCAACCTGTCTCGTTGATGGAATGGTATTACCTGAGCCGGAAGAAGCAAAAGCCGGTAAAGGCTGACCAAAACATACCAAAATCAGTAATAATGCAACTGTTATAAAGAGTTGCTGTATTTTTTTTAAACTTTTTCTCATACATGCACCTCCTTATAATATTCTTGATAGCAGAATTAGTACTATAACCAAAGCTATGACAAGGCATACTCCTGCCCATTTGAGATAGTACCTAAATGCTAGGCCTTTATCCAAAGGTAATCTGCCCACAAAGGCACCGCTCTGACCATTGACTGCAAAGAGAAAGTGTTCATTTCTCCAGGTAGTTGATAACAGCCACACAGGGTAGAGCGCATATTTTGCTGACATTCCTCGAACGTCAATGTTTTTGGACTTTGTTACGACGCTACTGTAGCCACCTACAGTATTACGAACGTCCTTGTCAATAGTTTCAGATACTCTTTGGCGTATGCGGTCTTTAGTCGCAGATTGTTCAACATCATATCTGTTTGCTATAAAACCTGCAAGAAACCCCATTTTAAAAGGCTGGGCTTCACTAAAATCAAAAGGTTCAAGAGATTCCATCATGTCATCAGGCATCTCTTTTGACGCATCAACTGGAATGTGTTCAAATTTTTCGGTTCCGGATCTAAATACGTCGTAATAACTGGTGTCTGTGTAGTGATAGTCCCTATCAGACCAGGTTTTGATTTTGGTACAGGAAAAAACAGCATCTTCAGAAACCGTAGTATCGTAAATCCAGTAAGGAACATATAGTCCCTTTATTTCATCGATATGGTTTTCTGAAGAAAAAACTCGTGGAAGAATCTTTTTGTCTTTTAAATAGTTTCTATAGGATTCCTTGGCCTGTTCTTTGGTAATCTTAAAAGGAATGATGTAATCCGGTCGCAGATCACCTTCAAATTTTTCCTTCATAACAACATTGTTATTACAGAATGGGCAGGCAGTTGAACCTAAGGTTTCGTCACCGATTATTTCGCCTCCGCAGGACTGACAGGTATAAACGTACATACCTGCTGTTTCTCCGGATTGCCAACCGTTGCCAGAATCGCTGGCATAAGCCCCATCTTCCTTTGGCTTGTGAGGAGACTGATAGTCATCCACAGAAATTACAGTATCACAAAAAGGACACTTTAATTTCTGAATGGACGCATCAAATTCCATGTATCCACCGCAGGCAGGGCATTCGTATTCTTGTAATGCCATATTTTTTATCCTTAAATTAGAGCCAGGTAATAGCCTGGCTCTGAAACTCGTTATTGAAAATTAAAATGAAAAATAGATATTATGCTCTTGCTTTACCACAGTTAGTACAGAAATTACCTGTGTTTGAAGCGCCACATGAGCAAGTCCATGCAGCTGGCTGTGGCTTTGGCTGTCCGCAGTTAGAGCAGAAATTGCCGGTATTTACATTGCCGCATGAGCAAGTCCATCCGGCAGCACTCTGAGCCTGCATCTGAGGTGCAGCCTGTGCCTGCTGATTCATTGAGTAGAGATTTTGTGCATTAACGCCGCCAGCCTGCTGAGCCATGTTCATTCCGGCAAATGCCATCATAGGGCCTGTGCTGGTGTTCTTGGCAGCATCCTGCATTGCCTGTGCCTGTGCATTAACAAGTGTAGCAGCAGCCATGCCTGGATCACGATACATAGCAGTTTTCTGAGCCTGCTTGATCATTTCCTCATCTTCGTCAGAAGCATCAACAGAATTTACACCAACTGTTGTGATTCTGATACCATATTTCTCGCCCCATTTTGAAGAAAGAACTTCATTAAGAGCGTCAGCAAGTTCAACAGTATGTCCTGGAAGTGAGCTGTAGCGGATTCCAAGATCAGAAATTTTTGCAAATGCTGGCTGAAGAGCTGTGAGCATCTCAGATTTAAGCTGAGACTCGATTTCACTCTTTCTGTATTCGTTTGTAACGTTACCGCAAATATTTTTGTAGAACAGAATAGGATCTACAATCTTATAGCTATATTCACCATGACAACGAATCTCGATATCTACATCAAGACCGATGTTTTTGTCGACAACTCTGAAAGGTACTGGATTAGGAGTACCGTATTTGTTGCCGATAATATCCTTTGTATTAAAATAGTAAACTCTCTGATCATTTGCTGCATCACCGCCGAAACCAAGACGCTTAACAAATGTCTTAAAGCTTTCTGCAATAGTTGAACCCAGATCACCATAGAAAATAGATGGTTCTGCAGAGGTATCAAATACGAATTCGCCTGCTTCAGCACAGACTTCTGCAATAGCACCCTGCTCAACGATGATCATACACTGACCTTCGTTTACAGCGATGATAGAACCGTTAGAGATTATGTTGTCGTTACCTTTTGTATTGGAGCTGCCCCTTCCAGTGCGCTTCTGGCCTTTTTTTACCAGAACATCGTTTCCTAATGAATCACAATAAAAATAGTCGCGCCACTGATCAGCTAATACGTTGCCGCCAGCTACGAGAGCTGCCTGAATAAGTCCCATAATTATCCCCTTTCTAAGAACAAAATGTTTTCATACCTCTATTTTGAGGTTTACTATAATATAATATCACAAACGCCATAATAAAAGGCAGAAATAAAGGAAATAAATGATATAATATCCTTAAGATGATAGTTTATTTTTGAGGGACATTATTTGAGAAAAATAGTCGTAGTTTTTCAATTCAATAATGGAAAACAAAAGATAGTAGAAACTCAAAAAGGAAAGAAGCTTACTTCGCTATTGGAGGAACAGGATATCTATAAGACTTTTCCCTGTGGCGGAATGGGACATTGCGGCCATTGCAGAGTAAGGTTTTACTCTGGAGAGACACCGGTTACTGACTCCGACAGGCGATATATTACCGGAGAAGAGCTGGAGGAGGGCTACAGACTTGCCTGCAGGGTGGTATTAAAAGAGGACTGTGTAATAGAGCTTGCCGACGAATCAGACCCGGAGCAGGAAGAAATGGATATCGTAACTACTGAGGTAGAGGATGAAGATATTCATGAATTTGATCCAAGCGGAGTATATGGGATTGGCCTTGATATAGGAACAACGACTCTTGCAGCTGCCCTGGTAAGATTGAGAGATGGTGAGTATGAAGTTATCGCTCAAAGCTCAGGAATTAATCATCAAAGAAAATATGGCGCAGATGTTATTTCAAGGATACAATCAGCTATAGATGGTAAGGAAAAAGAAATGCGGGATATCATTTTAAAGGATATCCAAAGCCTTTTTTCAGACCTTATAATTAAGGCTGCAAGTGGCACAGCAGATGTTGCAGGCAGGATAAAAATAGTTACGATTGCAGGAAATACCACGATGC
Organism: Butyrivibrio sp.; assembly: GCA_045646185.1. GTDB lineage: Bacteria > Bacillota > Clostridia > Lachnospirales > Lachnospiraceae > Butyrivibrio. The sequence goes on along the minus strand of JAZRKG010000077.1, from coordinate 12,261 downwards.
TACATATACTGATGGGATATTCTTGCGACGGACTTGGAAAGTTTCCATATATGCCTCATGACCTGGAGATGGTTAGTAGTATGGCGTGCTTTACTCTTCCGGGAGTGGCGGCTATCAAGGAACAGACAAGAGTTGTAGTGCTTCCGGGAATATCAGCCTTTGTGGGTGCAGATATTGTTTCAGGTATTTATGCACTTGGCTTTGATGAAACAATGCCGGGAGAATACCGGTTTATGCTGGATCTTGGGACTAATGGAGAGATGGCTGTTGGCAATAGAAACCATCTCTATGTAGCATCGACGGCAGCAGGACCAGTATTCGAGGGCGGAACTATCAGCAGAGGTTGTCCAAGCGTAAGCGGTGCTATCTGTCATGTCAGGATAGTAGGCAACCAGCCGCAGGTTGAGACCATAGGAGATGAGAGACCTGTTGGAATCTGTGGTACTGGCGTGCTGGAGACAGTATCTGAGCTGAGGGACTCCGGGCTCATTGATAAAACCGGACTTATGAGAGAGGACATTTTTGACAAAGGCTATTGCCTTGCCAGGGATAATTATGGCAAGTCCCTATATTTTACACAGGCTGACGTAAGGCAGGTGCAGCTTGCTAAGGCAGCAATAAAAGCTGGCGTTGATATGCTGCTTGCAGAAAGTGGAATAACAGCAGCCCAAAATGTGGATAAGATTTCTAAAATATACGTAGCCGGTGGATTCGGTTATAGGATTAAAAGAGAAAGCTTGTACTCATTAAACATGCTTCCAGACTACTTTATAGATAAGATGGAATCACCAGGTAATACTTCTCTTTTGGGAACTCTTAAATATATGGCAAAAGAGTTTGAGGAAAAAGGCAGCGCTGATGAATGCCTGGATATTCTTATCAGGGCGGCAAAAGAAGTAGAGCTTGCAACTACAGACAGCTTTGGCGGAGCTTATTATGACGCCATAAATTTTTAATGGGAGAGAAATCTTCAGGAGATTTCAAATGGAAAAGGTGAACAAAGATTTAGCAACAACAATTGATAATGGAAAAAGAAAAGTGTATGGCAAGTTAAGCGAAGAGTGGAGCCGTATATTGGGAATGCTTGTGGGAACAGTTTTATACTCTGCAGGTATTAATTTATTCGTGGTTCCGGCAGGCCTTTATACTGGTGGTCTGATGGGTATATGTCAGCTTATTCGTACAATACTTGTATCAGTGTTGGGATTGTCTTTTGGAACTATTGATATAGCAGGTATTATATATTATGCATTGAATGTGCCACTGTTTTTGATAGCAAGAAAAAGACTTGGCAGATTGTATCTTATTAAAACCATTATGTGTGTTACAAGTGTAACCATATTGCTTATGATCATACCTATTCCGTCTGCGCCTCTTCTTGAGGATACGTTGGCAGCCTGTGTAATAGCAGGTATTATATGCGGTGGCGGAATTGGACTGACACTTATGATGGGAGCCAGTGACGGTGGTATGGATATTATTGCCGTGCTTTTGGTTCAGTGGAGACATAATTTCAGTGTAGGAAGAGCTAATCTGGCAGTAAACTTCGTATTATACGCTGTATGCTTGTTTATGTTTGATATGCAGACAGTTATTTATTCACTTATATATGCATCTATCAGTGCATTTTCTGTAGATAAAGTACATGCTCAGAATATCGACGTAGCTGTTACTGTAATTACAAAAGGAGATTGTGCTGAGCTTGAAAGAGAGGTATTTTCAGAGCTTGGAAGAGGCATTACCAAGTGGGAATCCAAGGGAGCTTATACAGGAGAAAGCTCTGAGGTCTTGTTTATCCTTGTAAATAAATATGAAGTAACTCACTTAAAGAGAATTATAAATCGCTATGATCCGCAGGCATTTATTGTTTCTAATGCCGGAGTTAATGTTGCTGGTAATTATCATAAGCATTTAAATTAAAAAAACGGCACTATTTAGTTGTTCTAAATAGTGCCGTAAATTTTTTTCTTTATATCATCTATTATCTTTTATTTTCGTGTTCAAGAGCTGCAGCTACAAATCCGCTAAATAGTGGATGTGGGCGGTTAGGACGGGATTTAAGCTCTGGATGAGCCTGAGTTGCTACAAAGAAATCATTTTCAGGAAGCTCGACCATTTCCACAATTCTTCCATCAGGTGACAGACCGCAAAGCTTTAAGCCATGCTCGGTAAGCACTGAGCGGTAATCATTATTTACTTCATATCTATGACGATGGCGTTCCTGTATTTCTTCTGCGCCATAAAGATCATTTGCCTTAGAACCTTTTTCCAAAATACAAGGATAAGAGCCTAGTCTCAGAGTTCCGCCAAGGTCTTCAACACCATTCTGGTCAGGCATAAGTGCGATAATTGGGTGAGTTGTACTTGGGTCAAATTCAATGGAATGGGCATCGTTATAACCGATAACATGTCTTGCAAATTCAATTGTAGCAAGCTGCATACCAAGGCATAGGCCAAGATATGGAACATTGTTTTCTCTGGCATATCTGATGGCTTCAATCATACCTTCAATACCTCTGTCACCAAAACCGCCTGGAACTAGGATGCCATCAACGTCAGAGAGCATTTCGGCCACATTGTCACTTGTGACTACATCTGAATCAACCCATTTGATATTGACTGCAGTCTTATTCTTGATACCGCCGTGCTTTAAGGCTTCTACTACGCTGATGTAAGCATCATGAAGCTGTGTGTATTTACCAACAAGGGCAATGTTTACTTCATGATTTAATGAATAAAGAGTATCTACCATATGATTCCAGTCGGTTAAATCTGGTTCGGGGCATTCGAGATTTAAGCATTCACAGGCAACCTGTGCAAGGTGCTCATTTTCCATGGCAAGGGGTGCTTCATAAAGGTACTTAACATCCAGGTTCTGAAGTACATGGTTGCTTGGAACATTGCAGAAAAGAGCAATTTTATCCTTGGCATCCTCTTCAAGAGGCACTTCGCTTCTACATACAATAACATCAGGCTGAAGTCCCATACCCTGCATGGTCTTAACTGCTGACTGTGTTGGCTTTGTTTTGATTTCCTGTGAGCAGCGAAGATAAGGAATCAATGATACCAGAATAAGCATGGCGTTTTCACGACCAACTTCGTGCTGGAACTGCCTGATTGCCTCAAGAAATGGCTGACTTTCAATATCACCAACAGTTCCACCAACTTCAATAATAGCGATACTGGTTGTGTCATCTGTGAAGTTCCTATAGAAACGGCTTTTTATTTCGTTTGTGATGTGAGGGATTACTTGAACTGTGTGTCCGCCATAGTCTCCGCGGCGTTCTTTTTGAAGTACTGACCAGTAGATTTTGCCAGTGGTAACGTTAGAATTTTTGTCGAGATTTTCGTCTATAAAACGTTCGTAGTGACCAAGGTCGAGATCTGTCTCTGTTCCGTCGTCGGTTACGAATACTTCACCATGCTGAATAGGGTTCATGGTGCCTGGATCAATGTTTATATAAGGATCAAACTTTTGCATGGTTACTTTATAGCCACGAGCCTTCAAGAGTCGTCCCAGGGAAGCGGCTGTTATGCCCTTACCCAAACCTGATACTACACCACCTGTTACAAATACGTATTTTACTGCCATTTTTTCCTCCTAACACCTTTTGGCAACGAAAAATACTCTGGGACCCACTGCGCCATTGCAGTAATACCAGAGTAAAACACACTAATTTCACAAAGCCACCAAAGTCTCATGGACTAGTGAAAACTAGTAAATTATTAAAAAATAATAAATTGAACGCGATTGATTTTACAAAATGTAAAATCTATAATAGGATATTATATGATAAAAAATTAAATAGGAAAAGCAAAATATGGAAAATAATCAAAATAATAATAATTTAGGTAATAATGGCAATAATAACAGAAATAATGGTAACGATAATCCAAAAAGACAGAATGTTTTTCTGCTTTTGATCGCTGCACTTATTACCATGCTGTGTATGACTTATTTCATGCGCACAATGACTCAGAGTGATTCTCAGGAAGTAACTTATGATCAGTTCATACAGATGCTGGAAGACGGCGAGGTTGCTGAGATTGTTATTGAGTCAGACAGGATAGCCATCACACCTGTTGAAAAAACTTCTGATGCAACTACAGGGACAAGTCTTGTAACTAATACATATTCCGTATCTCCGAGAGTTACATATTATACAGGAATAGCTGAGAGCTATGACACTCTTACACAGAGAGTATTGGAATATAACGCTGGCCTTGAAGAAGATGCAGAAGGCGTTAGTATTTCCAGTGAGATACCTGATAATTCAGGTGTCATAATGTCTCTGATTCTGTATTATGTACTTCCTATTGCACTTATATGGGTTCTGCTTTCATTCGTTTCAAGACGTATTTCCAAGAATATGGGACCTCTTGGAATGAGCCGTAGCAATGCCAAGGTTTACGTTCAGAAGGAAACAGGCGTTACATTTAAAGATGTTGCAGGTGAAGATGAGGCTAAGGAATCACTTCAGGAAGTTGTTGATTTCCTTCACAATCCTGGTAAATATTCCAAGATTGGTGCCAAGCTTCCAAAGGGTGCTCTTCTTGTAGGCCCTCCAGGAACAGGTAAAACACTTCTTGCCAAGGCAGTTGCCGGAGAAGCTCATGTTCCGTTCTTTTCACTTGCTGGTTCTGATTTCGTAGAAATGTATGTTGGTCTTGGTGCCAGTAGAGTAAGAGATCTTTTCAAGGAAGCCAATAAAAATGCTCCATGTATCATCTTTATCGATGAGATTGATGCAATCGGACGTAGCCGTAGTTCAAGAGTTGGCGGCAACGACGAGCAGGAGCAGACACTTAACCAGTTGCTTTCTGAAATGGATGGATTCGATTCTTCAAAGGGCGTACTCCTTCTTGGTGCTACTAACAGACCAGAGATTTTGGATAAAGCTCTTTTGAGACCGGGACGTTTTGACAGACGTATTATTGTAGATAAGCCAGACCTTAAGGGTAGAGAAGAAATTCTTAAGGTACATGCTAAAGACGTTAAGATGGATGAGACAGTTGATCTTAAGGGCGTAGCACTTGCAACCAGCGGTGCAGTTGGTTCAGACCTTGCAAATATGATTAACGAAGCTGCCATCAATGCAGTTAAGGCAAAGAGAGAGTACGTATGCCAGCAGGATCTTATGGAAGCTGTTGAGCAGGTACTTGTTGGTAAGGAAAAGAAAGACCGTATCCTTAGCAAAGAAGAGCGTAAGCTTGTATCCTACCATGAAGTTGGACATGCTCTTGTAAGTGCAGTTCAGAAAAACACAGAGCCTGTACAGAAGATTACAATCGTTCCTAGAACTATGGGAGCTCTTGGTTATGTAATGCAGGTTCCTGAAGATGAGAAATATCTTAGAACCAAGAATGAGCTTCATGACGATATAGTTGTTGCTCTTGGTGGACGTGCAGCAGAGGAAGTTGTATTTAATACAGTAACAACCGGTGCTGAGAATGATATTGAAAAGGCTACTGCAACAGCCCGTGCAATGGTTACAATGTATGGTATGAGTGATAAATTTGGGCTTATGCAGCTTGAATCAGTTGAGAATAGATATCTTGACGGACGCAGACAACTCAACTGCAGTGATGAGACAGCAACAGCAATTGATCAGGAAGTAATGAAGATTCTTGGCGAGTGCTATCAGGAAGCCAAAGATATTATTGAAAGCCATCTTGAGGCCATGGATAAGCTGGCTAAGCATCTTATAGAAAAGGAAACAATTACTGGTAAAGAATTCATGCAGATCTATCGTGAAGTAGAGAATCTGCCTGAACCTACAGAAGAGGAAATAAAGGCTAAATCAGCAAGAATAGTAGCAAAGAGACCTGAGGCAGCAGCAATTGGTGAGGATATTCCAACCAGAGATGAGAAGGAAGCACTCATTCATGATGCTCAGTCACAGGATCAGCCGGTTAATAATGACGCACCTGTTGATACAAGCTACAATTCAGATGATTGCTATAAGAGACCAGACGAAGAGATTACTTCTGGTAAGAATTTTGATGCAGAAGTTAGTGATGCATCTGTAAAGTACAACACAGCTACTACTGAAGAAAATCCTGCACCTACAGGTGGTGGAAGATTCTCACATGTGGCAGATGATTTTGACAAAAAATAAGTAAGTGGTGCTCTACAGATTTGGCAGGCACTTTAAGAAAAAATGAGCCGTATGTCTAATGATGTACGGCTCATCTCATAGGTAAAAATGGCACAGGAAAAGTTTGATGTACAGGAAGAACTAAAAAAGCTCCCAAATCAGCCAGGAGTATATATTATGCGTGATAGTAATGACACTATTATGTACGTTGGCAAGGCTGTCAACCTTCATAACAGAGTCAGGTCTTATTTTCGCAAAATCGTCGGAAGAGGCCCTCAGATTGATATGATGGTCCGCCAAATCGCGCGATTTGAATATATCGTTACTGATTCAGAGCTTGAAGCTCTTGTACTTGAAAACAATTTAATAAAAGAAAACAGTCCCCGCTATAATACGATGCTCAAGGATGATAAAACCTATCCTTATATCAAGGTGACGGTAAATGAAGAGTATCCGAGAATCATTTTTTCAAGACTTATGAAAAAAGATAAGGCCAAGTACTTTGGCCCGTTTACCAGCGCGGCTGCTGTAAAGGACACTATTGAACTTATAAACAAGCTGTATGGTCTTAGAACCTGTAACAGAGTTTTGCCAAGGGATATTGGTGCAGAAAGGCCCTGTCTTAATTATCACATGAAGAGATGCTGCGGGCCCTGCACAGGTGATGTTTCTGTTAGTGAATATCGAGAGAGAATAGATAAGGCTCTGGAATTTTTAAATGGTAATTACGGCATCATAATAGATGACCTTACCTCCAAAATGGAGCAGGCTTCAGAAGCTATGGAGTTTGAGCAGGCTGCCCATTACAGAGACCTTCTTAATAGTGTAAAAATGGTAGCGCAGAAACAGAAGATGACTGATTCTGCCATGGAAGATAAGGATATCGTTGCCATTGCTGCAGATGACAAGGATGCAGTTGTTCAGGTCTTTTTTGTAAGAGATGGAAGACTTATAGGTCGTGAGCATTTCTATATGACCCATGTCTCTGAGAACCCTAAGGCGGAGATACTTGGAAACTTTGTAAAACAGTTTTATGCAGGCACACCATTTATTCCGAGAGAGCTGATGCTTCCTGAAGAAATAGAGGATAGCGAAATAATAGAAAAATGGCTGACTCAGAGAAAGGGCAGCAGAGTATATATCACTGTTCCAAAGCTTGGACAGAAGGAAAAGCTTATGGAGCTTGCTGCGCAAAATGCAGAGATAATTCTTAGTAAAGATAAAGAGCGTTTGAAACGTGAAGAGGGCAGAACCATTGGTGCTGTAAAAGAGATAGAAAAACTTCTTGGCATGAAGGGGCTTAACCGAATGGAAGCCTACGATATCTCTAATATAAGCGGATTTGCCAATGTTGGCTCAATGGTCGTTTACGAAAAAGGAAAACCAAAGAAAAGCGATTATAGAAAATTCAGAATCAAGTCTGTATCAGGACCGGACGATTACGCATGTATGCATGAGGTCCTTACCAGAAGGCTTATGCATGGTCTTGAAGAAAAACACGACCTTGAAGTAAGGGACATCGATGCCAGATACGGCAGCTTTACTAAATTTCCGGATCTTATTCTTATGGATGGTGGAAGAGGTCAGGTAAATATAGCCCTTCAGGTTCTTGATGAGCTTGGCATATATATTCCTGTTTGTGGAATGGTAAAGGATGACAATCATAGAACAAGAGGCCTTTATTTCAATAACGTAGAAATTCCTATAGATAAGGATTCTGAGGGTTTTAAGCTTATTACGCGAATTCAGGACGAGGCCCACAGATTTGCTATTGAGTATCACAGATCACTACGTAGCAAGGCTCAGGTAAAATCATCTCTTGATGATATTCCTGGAATTGGACCAGCCAGAAGAAAGGCTTTGATGAAACATTTTAAATCCATTGAAGACATACGAAACGCAGATTTGGAAACGCTTATGAACGTTCCTGAAATACCAGCAAGTCAGGCTCAGGTAATTTATGATTTTTTTCATAACTAAGATATGCTAAACTATTACTGTTTAAAGCAAAAAAACTATGTACGGAGGCGGATATGTCTAGTGTAAGTATGACAAGAATTATAGAGAAGATGGGGCTTCAAAATCTCACTCCTGAAGTGGATATCAGTAAGGTAAGAATACTGCAGCCGGATATCAACAGACCTGCGCTTCAGCTAGCTGGATATTTTGAGCACTTTGAAGCTACAAGATTGCAGATAATAGGATTCGTAGAATATACATATATGCAGTCAATGGATGATGAGAAAAAACGTGAAATGTACAGACAGTTTCTGTCTTTTGACATTCCAGGTGTTGTTTTCTGTAGAGAACTTGTTCCAGATCCAATCTTCATTAAGATGGCTATCGAAGAAAAAGTTCCAGTTCTCATGACCAAAAAATCAACATCAGCATTCATGGCTGAGATTATCAGATGGCTTAACGTAAAGCTTGCTCCATGCATCTCAATACATGGCGTATTGGTAGATGTATACGGTGTTGGCGTACTTATTACAGGTGAGAGCGGTATCGGTAAATCAGAAGCTGCTCTTGAGCTTATCAAGCGTGGACACAGACTTATATCCGACGACGTAGTTGAAATAAGAAAAGTTAGTGATGAAACTCTCATCGGAACTGCTCCTGATATCACAAAGCACCTTATCGAGCTTAGAGGTATCGGAATTATCGATGTTAAGACTTTGTTTGGTGTGTCCAGTGTTATGGATACAGGCAACATTGACCTTGTTATTGAACTTGAAGATTGGGATAAGGATAAAGAATATGACAGACTCGGTCTTGAAGAAGAGTACACTGAGTATCTTGGCAACAAAGTAGTTTGTCACAGAATACCAATTCGTCCAGGTAGAAACCTGGCAGTTATCTGTGAGTCTGCAGCTGTTAACCACAGACAGAAACTCATGGGCTACAATGCTGCACAGGAACTCTATAACAGAGTACAGAACTCTATTGCTCAGCGCATGAACAGCAATGGGGAAGACGAAGAATAATATTAAAATCATTAGCATGGCGGCTTTGATTAAATAAATACGTATATTTTTAGAGGTGAATAGGTATGTTTAAGTATGTTTTTGGCGTAGATCTTGGAGGAACCACAGTAAAAATCGGACTTCTGTCAACTAGTGGCGAGAAGATAGATGTTTGGGAGATTCCTACACGTACAGAGCAAAATGGAAAGTACATTCTTGGAGATATTGCCAAGTCAATAAGATCCAAGATGGAAGAAAAGAGTATTACTGATTCAGATGTAATGGGAGTTGGAATTGGTGCTCCTGGCCCGGTTGACTCAAATGGTGTTATTTACAATGCAGTAAACCTTGGATGGGGCAAATTTAATCTTGAAGAAGAGCTTCATTCTATAGTAAAGCTTCCTGTAAAAGCAGGAAATGATGCCAATGTTGCAGCATATGGCGAAGCCTGGAAGGGCGGCGGAAAAGGCTACAGAAATATGCTTCTTGCTACTCTTGGAACAGGAGTTGGCGGTGGAATTATCGTTGACGGAAAAATCTTAAATGGCGCAACAGGTGCAGGCGGAGAAATTGGACATATCCATATCGAAGATGCTGAAGAGGATAACTGTGGATGCGGCAACCACGGATGCTTTGAACAGTATGCAAGTGCAACTGGTGCTGTAACTCTTGCAAAGAGAGAACTTGTTAATTCCAATGAAGACAGCGTGCTCAGAGCAGAAAATGACCTGACATGTAAGCTTATATTTGATGCAGCCAAGGCAGGAGATGTACTTGCTAAGAGAGTTGTAGAAAAATATGGCTATTACCTTGGAAAAGGTCTTGCTGTAGTAGCTTCAGTTGTAAACCCTGAAGTAATCGTACTTGGCGGTGGCGTATCAAAATGTGGTCCAATACTTTTTGATCTTCTTAAGCCATCATACGAAAAATACGTATTCCCGGGTTCATTAAATGTTAAGTTTGCTTTGGCAGAACTTGGAAATGATGCAGGAATCTACGGCGCTGTTAGAATGCTCGTAGATAAAGATTGATTATATTTAAGTAATAGAAAAGCAGGTTCCAAATTTGAACGAATATATTGTAAAACAGCTTAGCACAGTAGTATCAGAGGAAAATATTTATCCTGATGAAAAAATGGATAAGCATACAACCTTTAGAACTGGTGGAAAGGTTGACTACTATATTAAAGTCAAAAGTAAAGATGAATTGACAAATCTGCTAAGTCTCCTTAAGAAGATGGAGCGGGATTATTATATAGTTGGTAATGGTAGCAATCTGTTGGTATCAGACGAAGGCTATAAAGGGATTATTATCTCCATGCTTGGAGCCATGAATCGGGTAACAGTTGATGGCGAGTGCATATATGCAGAGGCAGGTGCATTAAACAGCCAGATTGCAAGTGTTGCCAGAGATAATGGCCTTACTGGATTTGAGTTTGCAGCAGGTATTCCCGGAACTATAGGCGGAGCCATGATTATGAATGCCGGTGCCTATGATGGCGAAATGGCGCATATTACAAGTACCGTGGATATTCTGCATAAAAGCGGCGAGCTTATGACTCTTAGCAACTCAGAGATGAAATTTGGATACAGAACCAGTGTCCTTAAAAATAGTGGACATATTGTTACTGGAGCAAAGTTCCAGCTAAAAAAAGGTAATCAGGCTGAGATTGAGGCCAAAATGAAGGATTTTGCTTCAAGAAGAAAAGAAAAACAGCCTCTTGAATATTCTAGCGCAGGTTCTACCTTTAAGAGACCTGAAGGCCTTTTTGCTGGAAAGCTTATACAGGATGCCGGGCTGAAGGGCTATACAGTTGGTGGTGCGCAGGTTTCTGAAAAGCATGCCGGTTTTGTGATCAATAAAGGAAATGCAACATCAACAGATGTTTATAACCTTATTAAAAACGTGCAGGCCAAGGTGCTTGAGACCTCTGGTGTAGAGCTTGAGCCTGAAGTTATCATGCTAGGCAATTTCTGATAATTTGACATATTTAGATTATTTACAGTATAGGAGCAGAAATGAGATTTGTAATAGTAACCGGAATGAGCGGTGCAGGTAAATCAACAGCAATACATATGTTAGAAGACGCAGGGTATTATTGCGTTGATAATCTGCCTTTGTCACTCATTGAAAAGTTTGCTGAATTAATAACAACTCCGGAAAATGAGATTTCAAAAGTTGCACTGGGACTTGATGTTCGAGGCGGTCAGAAATTTGAAGAAATCCCTACCGTAATTGATTCCCTAAAGGAAAAAGGCTATCCGGTTGAGATTCTCTATATGGACGCTTCTGATGCTGTACTTATTAAGCGTTACAAAGAAAGTAGAAGATTACATCCTCTAGCTCAGGATGGCCGAGTAGAAGATGGTATAAAGCTCGAGAAAAATATTCTTAAAGGAATTAAGAAAAAAGCTGATTATGTAATCGATACTTCACAGCTTTTGACCAGAGAGTTCAGAGTTGAGCTGGACAAGATATTTGTTCAGAATGAAGCTTATAACAGCTTGATGGTGACTGTTTTATCCTTTGGATTTAAATATGGAATTCCATCTGATGCGGACCTTGTATTTGACGTTAGATTTTTGCCAAATCCATTCTACATTGATGAATTGAAGCACCTTACAGGCAATGATAAGCCAGTTCAGGATTATGTTAAAAGCTTTCCTGAATGCGGTCAGTTTGTGGACAAGCTTGAAGATATGCTCAAATTCCTGATTCCAGGATATATTCAGGAAGGAAAGTATCAGCTTGTTGTGGCTATTGGCTGCACAGGTGGTCAGCACCGAAGTGTAACTATTGCAAACGAGCTGTATAATAGAATGCAAAGCGGCGGCAATTATGGAATAAAAATTGCTCACCGTGATGTAAAGCAGGCAAAATGATAATAATCGAAAAGGGATAGGTTGATGCTTATGTCTTTTTCTGCAGAAGTAAAAGAAGAGCTCCTTGGGCACATTTCAAGTGCAAGGCATTGCCAGCTGGCTGAGATAGCAGCTATCATATCTGGAAATGGATATGTTGAACAGACAGATGACGGGAAACTCCGTCTATATATGCAAGCAGACAATGTTCAGTTAATTAGAAAGTTCTTTACAATATTAAAAAAAGCATTTAAGATAGAAAATGATATTTTGGATAATGAATCGCACCTACATGTTGGAGGACGTGCGTATCAGCTTGTAATGGATAATGATGCCAAT
>JAZRKG010000076.1:0-15779 GCA_045646185.1 Butyrivibrio sp. | reverse complement strand
TTGGCTCACAGAACGACATGGCTACGATCCGACTTTTATTTGGCTTTACAGGTGTATCTGATTCTGTAACTATAAATTTCTCCTTCATTCTGGCCAGAAACAGGTCAGGTCTAAGGCCATTTAAGTCTTTTACTACTCTGTTATAATCCATGATCATCAGCTGATTATCCGGGAAAAGTACAGATAAAAAGTAATCAGATTCAAGCTCTTTTCCAGGATTTTCCTCTCTTCTCTTAAGGCCAACCTTTACTGCAGATGCGCATCTATGATGTCCATCAGCAATATAAGTATGATCCATTTTAGAAAATGCACTGGTAATCTTTTCCACATCCTGAGAATCAGCAATGATCCATACTCTGTTATAAACATTTCCTTCTGATTCAAAAGAGTATACCGGCTCTGTCTTTTTTACATTTTCTACAATCTCATCAATTGCATTGTCCTGTCTGTAGCATAAAAATATAGGACCTGTCTGGGCATTGCACACGTCAACATGCTTTATTCTGTCCAGTTCCTTTTCTTCTCTTGTATTCTCATGCTTTTTTATAACTCCTGATACATAGTCATCAATAGAGGAAAGCGCCACTATTCCTGTTTGAGTCCTATCACCCATTTTCTGTTCGTAGATATAAAAGTTTTCTGCCTGATCCTGTAAAAAAATGCCTTTTTCTACTTCATCCCATAATAAATCGTGAGCCTTCTGATAGACTGCATCAGAATAAATATCAACATCTTCAGGGAACTGAGTTTCAGCTCTGTCTATATTTAAAAATGAAAGTTCATTATCTTTTACCACTTCTCTTGCTTCCTTTGAGCTGTACACATCATAAGGAAGCGCTGCTACTTTAGATACAACTTCAGCATTTGGTCTTAATGCCTTAAAAGGTTTGATTTTCGCCATAACAACTCCTCATTTCTCTAAAATAAAGGCACCGCCTATAAATAGCGGTGCCTGGTAAAAAGCATAAATTAAACGTCTTTTCTTACAACTCTTACACGAACAACACCGTCTATCTTAGAGAGCTTTTCAACTAAAGCATCGCTGACATTATCTTCAAGATCGATAAGTGTATACGCATAATCACCCTTTGACTTATTTGTCATATCTGAGATGTTGTAGCCTGCACCACCAATTTCTTTTGTAAACTGGCTGATCATATTGGCAACATTCTTGTGGAAGATACCAATACGAGGCTTTGTGCAGATACCCATATCACATTTAGGGAAGTTTACAGAATTGTTGATATTACCATTTTCAAGGTAGTCCTTAAGCTCAACAACTGCCTTAACAGCACAGTTATCCTCTGACTCTTCTGTAGAAGCTCCAAGGTGAGGGATTACAATACATCCATCATGGCCTGCTGTAACAGTATTTGGGAAATCTGTAACATACTTTCTGATCTTGCCGGAATTGATTCCTGCAAGTACATCAGCTTCGTTGCAGAGAATATCTCTTGCAAGGTTAAGGATGATAACACCCTTCTTCATCTTGGCAATGGCATCAGCATTGATCATTCCCTTAGTTGACTCAAGAGCTGGTACATGAACTGTGATAATATCGCACTTTGAGTAGATATCATCAACGTTGGTTACATGCTTAACATCACTTGAAAGACTCCATGCAGCGTCAACAGAAAGATATGGATCATATCCAAATACTTCCATTCCAAGCATACGGGCAGCGTTAGCAACACGAACACCGATAGCACCAAGACCAATGATACCAAGTCTCTTGCCTGCAATTTCAGATCCTGCAAATTTCTTTTTGCTCTTTTCTGTAAGAGAAGCAATTTCAGGATCACCAGCATTTGCCTTTACCCATTCAACACCGCCAATGATGTCTCTGGAAGCAAGGAGCATAGCTGCAATAACCATTTCCTTAACACCATTTGCATTAGCACCTGGAGTATTAAATACAACGATACCCTTATCAGCGCATCTGTCTAAAGGAATATTGTTTACACCAGCACCGGCTCTTGCAATGGCAAGAAGATTTTCTGAAAACTCCATTTCAAGCATGTTAGCACTTCTAACAAGGATACCTTCAGCATCATCAACGTTATCAGTAACTGTAAAGTTTTCATTGAAATTATTAAGACCAATCTTTGCGATTGGATTTAAGCATTTATACTTGTACATCTAAAACCTCCATCAAAAAACTATTTTTTAAAACTATTTTCAAACAAATTATTTTAAATTAGCCTTTTCAAATGTATCCATAAAGTCAACAAGCTTCTGAACACCTTCAATTGGCATAGCATTATAGATACTTGCACGCATACCGCCAACTGTTCTGTGACCCTTAAGGCTTACAAGTCCTGCTGCAGTTGCTTCTGCAATGAACTTGGCATTAAGTTCATCATCACCTGTTACAAACGGAACATTCATAAGAGATCTGTCTTCTTTTCTAACTGTTCCCTTGAACATTTTGCTGCTATCAAGATAATCATAAAGAATCTTAGCCTTAGCTTCGTTTCTCTTCTGCATCTCTGAAAGTCCGCCCTGAGCCTTGAGCCATTTGAATACAAGACCGCACATATAGATAGCCCAGCAGTTAGGTGTGTTATATAAAGAACCGTTATCGGCCTGAGTCTTCCACTGAAGCATTGTTGGTGTGAAATCTGGAACATCATCTCTGATAAGGTCTTCTCTGATGATTGAAATTACAAGACCTGCAGGTCCAACGTTTTTCTGAACACCACCATAAATAACACCATACTTTGATACATCAACAGGCTCTGATAAGAAACATGAAGATACATCAGATACAAGGATATGTCCCTTAGTATTTGGAAGTGTTTTAAACTTTGTTCCGTAAATTGTATTGTTTTCGCAGATATATACATAATCTGCATCTTCTGGAATATCCAAATCAGAACAATCTGGAATATAGCTGAATGTCTGGTCTGCAGAAGAAGCAACAATCTGTGCATCAAGATACTTTGCAGCTTCCTGCTGTGCTTTCTTCGCCCACTGGCCAGTTACAATATAAGCAGCTTTTTTATTCTGCATAAGGTTAAGAGGCACTGCTGCGAACTGCTGTGAAGCGCCACCCTGAAGGAATAATACTTTATAGTTATCAGGAATACCCATAAGATCTCTGATATCCTGCTCTGCTGTTTCAATTACATTATCAAATGCTTTGGAACGATGAGACATCTCATTGATAGACATTCCTGTTCCATTGAAATCAAGCATCTCTGCTGCAGCCTGTTTTAAAACCTCTTCAGGAAGGACTGCTGGACCTGCTGAAAAATTGTAAACTCTTGACACGATTGTTTCCTCCACACTATTTTATGCTTTTAAATTGCAACGCTTTAACTCTGTGAACTTTAATAAGTTAAATCGATGAATTTTAATGTTAATATCATTCTAATCTCAAAAAAAATTTTGTCAATATCGTCATTCAATAATGTGTGTTATTTAATTTTTTATTATCGTATCAAAAACATTATTTTTAATAATATAAAAGCGCTGGAGTACCTATTTCTACAATGTTCCACAAGATTTCGGCCATGTCAGAAGGACAGTTTATACACCCATGAGAGCCATCATTTTTATAAATTTCTCCTCCAAATTCATCTCGCCAATTAGCATCATGTATACCAACTCCTTTATAAACTCCAAGCCAATAATGAACAAAAGATGCATAATTTTCACCACGAAGGATTGTATCATGACGTTTATTATAAATATTATATATGCCTGAAGGTGTCCCTCTTCCTCTGTTGGTATTACCTGTAACTACAGGAAACTGCATATTAATCTCGCCATCAACAAAATATGTCAGTGTTTGAGCGCCCATGTCGACTTCGATATATGTATCTCCAAGTTCGCTTCCATCATGAATAGTCACATCATCTCTGATTGCAACATTCAAAACGTCACTATCATACAAGTCACTACCCATATAATAATCAACTATGAATGCATATATATCATCACCTTTAATGATTCCAGGATTGCCATCATCTTCATCAGCAATTATTATTTCAGTAGTACCGTCTTCCTTGTATTTATCAACGGTATATCCTGTATCGTATTTATCCATAAGGCTTAATGCAAAATTATATATTTCTTCTTCGCTGACATAAATATTTCCATCAGCATCTGTTATAAAACCATGGCTTACCTCATATTCCTCCGGAGCTGAAACCTCCTGACCGTTACAAATAAATTTTCCAAGCCATGGCTGCTTTTTCGTACTCTTTTTGGCTGAAAGCTCTTCAAAATTCCTATCAGTTACAAGAAATTTCCAGGTAACATCACTATTAACCTCAACAGTCTCATCCATAATATTTAGGGACAATCCTGTATTTTGTAATTCATCTATATGTTGGAAAAAATCAAATACTTCCTGTTCAGAAGTATTTAAACTAACACTCTCATAATTATCTTCCGAATCAGTAAGTTTTAGATAAGTATTTTCTTTGTAAATTGCTCCAGATACGTCATAAAGAATATTTTCAAGTACCGGAACGCTTTCTTTTTCATTTATGAGATAATAGCCATTTTCATCAAAACCAATATCTACATTAAGCACAGACTCATCTGTAAAAATTTCCCAATTGGCTATAAGTTCATATAATTTGTCATTATTAAAAGTAATTGTTGGAATAATGTTGCTTCGATACGCGCTAAATAAATACAGTCCCCAGGTCAAAGCATTCTGATTCTGCATTCTCACGTTTAAGGATTCTGTATAATCATAACTAAGATCAATATCTTCCGGGTCAATGACAAGCTGAGCCCCAGACTGATCCTCGACAGTAAGGCTATTTAAGGTAACGCCTTCTTTAAGAATTTCATTAACCTCTTCCACGCTTTTTCCAGTACAATATACACCATTAAACCATGTACCATAGGAAAAACCGTCAGAATAATAACACCCTAGTAGCAGATAGACTGCTACCAGAGCAATTATTGAAATAACTAATGTAACACGAACACCCCTCGCAAAACGACTCATTAAGCTTTCTCTTTTTCTTTCCGAGAAAGATCCTCTGCATCAAAAGCTTCACTAATAGGAGCACCAGCTGGTACCATTGGGAATACCTTATCATCTTCCTGAATAAGGCAGTCAATAAGTACAGGTGCCTTCAGAGATATTGCTTTTTCTATAGCAGGACCCACCTCTTCTTTTTTGGTCACTCTAATTGCTGCACAGCCAAGTGCTTCAGCCACCTTACAATAATCTACCTTGTCCTCGAGAACAGTATTGGAATATCTCTTGCCATAGAAAAGTGTCTGCCACTGTCTTACCATTCCAAGAACGTGGTTATTGATAACTATTTCTATAACAGGGATATTATATCGTGCTGCTGTTGCAAGCTCATTCATATTCATTCTAAAGCATCCATCACCTGCAATATTAACGCAGATTTTATCCGGATTACCTACCTGGGCACCAATTACAGCTCCAAGGCCATAGCCCATGGTTCCGAGGCCACCAGAAGTAAGAAATGTTCTTGGCTTGTTGAACTTATAATACTGAGCTGCCCACATCTGATGCTGACCTACATCAGTAGAAATGATAGCATCACCTTTGGTAATACGATCAAGTTCTTCTATAATGTAAGGACAAGTAAGTACATTATTATCATAATTCATTGGAAACTTTTTCTCAAATTCTTTAATATGAGAAATCCATTCCTCATGCTTTACTTCTTTTATCTGCTTGTTAAGATCTGATAAAACATCCTTCAAATCTCCCACTACAGACTTATCTACGCGAATATTCTTGTTGATTTCTGCAGCGTCAATATCGATATGAAGTATCTTGGCATGTCTTGCAAAAGTGCTGGCATTTCCAATAACTCTGTCCGAAAAACGTGCGCCAAGAGCAATAAGCAGATCACACTCGCTTACACCAAAATTAGAAGTCTTAGTACCATGCATACCAATCATGCCGGTATAAAGAGAGTCTCTGCCATCAAAAGCACCTTTTCCCATAAGAGTATCACAAACCGGTGCATCAATCTTGTGTGCAAATTCTTTAAGCTCTTTATCTGCGCCGGAAATGACAGCGCCGCCTCCAACATAGATAAATGGCTTTTTAGCCTTATTGATCATTTCAGCAGCTTCAGCAATATCAGCTTCAGTATAGTTCTTTTCAGGACCATTATGAGCAATCTTTACCGGTTCATATTCAGCAGTTTTTGCGGTCACATCCTTGGTAATATCAACAAGTACAGGGCCTGGTCTTCCAGAAACAGCAATTTCAAATGCTCTTCTGATAGTCTGAGCCAGGTTATTTACATCCTTTACAATAAAACCGTGCTTTGTGATAGGCATTGTAATACCAGCTATATCAACCTCCTGGAAAGAATCTTTTCCAAGAAGAGGCAGATTAACGTTACAGGTAATAGCGACAATAGGTACAGAATCCATATAGGCTGTAGCAATACCTGTAACAAGATTTGTAGAACCAGGACCACTGGTCGCCATGCAGACACCTACTTTACCAGTAGATCTTGCATAACCATCAGCAGCATGAGCAGCTCCCTGCTCATGAGATGTCAGTACATGAAAAAAATTATCTTTCTGCTTATATAATTCATCATAAACATTAAGTATAGTGCCACCTGGATATCCAAAAACAGTATCAACACCCTGCTCTTTAAGACATTCAAGTACTATTTGTGCTCCTGTTAATTGCATTATTTTACTCCTGTTAAAAAAGCTTTATAATCATTTTTAAAACTAATTATTTCTTTGGTACTTCAAGAACAGCACCTCTGTTACCGCTTGTTACAAGTTCTCTGTATCTTGAAAGATAACCAGTTGTAACCTTTGGTTCTCTAGGCTGCCATTTTTCTCTTCTCTTTGCAAGTTCTTCATCAGAAACCTTAACGTTGAGAGAGTTATTAGGAATATCAATACAGATGATATCTCCTTCCTCTACAAGGGCAATTGGTCCACCAACTGCAGCTTCTGGAGATACATGTCCAATTGAAGCACCTCTACTTGCTCCTGAGAATCTTCCGTCAGTAATAAGAGCAACAGAAGAACCAAGCCCCATACCAGCAATAGCTGATGTAGGATTGAGCATTTCTCTCATACCAGGGCCACCTTTAGGTCCTTCATATCTGATAACAACTACATCACCAGCTACAATCTTGCCACCAAGGATTGCTGCGATAGCATCTTCTTCGCAGTCGAATACTCTAGCAGGGCCTTCATGAGTCATCATCTCTGGTGCAACAGCACTCTTTTTTACAATTCCTGTATCTGGAGCAATATTACCCTTAAGAACAGCAATACCACCAGTAGCCATATATGGATTTTCAATAGGTCTTATAACTTCAGGATCAAGATTAGCAACACCCTTAAGGTTTTCAGCAACAGTCTTACCTGTTACAGTAAGTGCTGAAGTATCAAGCAGATCTTTTTTGCAAAGCTCTGTCATAACTGCATATACACCACCTGCCTCATTAAGATCCTCAATGTATGTTGGGCCTGCAGGAGCAAGGTGACAAAGGTTTGGAGTAACAGCTGATACTTCGTTAGCAATCTCCATATCAAGTTTAACACCTGCTTCATGTGCAATTGCAGGAAGGTGAAGCATTGTATTAGTTGAGCATCCAAGTGCCATATCAACTGTCATTGCATTATGGAATGCCTTTTCAGTCATAATATCCTTTGGTTTAATATCATTTTTAACCAGTTCCATGATTTGGTAACCAGCTGTCTTGGCAAGTCTGATTCTGTCTGAGTAAACTTCAGGAATAGTACCATTTCCTCTAAGACCCATACCAATAGCCTCTGTAAGACAGTTCATGGAGTTAGCTGTATACATACCTGAGCATGAGCCGCATGTAGGACAAGCCTTAGACTCATATTCAGCAAGCTTTTCTTCTGTCATTGTTCCAGCAGAAACAGAACCAACAGCTTCAAACATGGATGAAAGTGAACGCTTTCTTCCATCAACTCTACCAGCAAGCATAGGTCCGCCAGAACAGAAAATAGTAGGAATATTAATTCTAGCCGCAGCCATAAGCATACCAGGAACAGTCTTATCACAGTTTGGTATCATAACAAGACCATCAAATCCGTGTGCCATTGCAAGACATTCAATGCTATCACAAATAAGGTCACGGGTTACAAGAGAATATTTCATTCCAATATGTCCCATTGCAATTCCATCACAGACAGCAATTGCTGGTACGATAACTGGCATGCCACCTGCCTCAGCGACACCCATCTTTACAGCCTGTGCAATTCTATCAAGCTCCATATGTCCCGGAACTATCTCACTCTGGGAATTAACAATACCGATAAGAGGTCTTCTTCTTTCTTCTTCTGTAAAACCAAGAGCTCCAAAAAGACTTCTGTGAGGCGCCTGCTGCAAACCTCTAAGTACACGATCACTATTCATAATACTTAATCTCCTTTACCTTTTTACTATGCTTAAATCGATAGAATTATCATTTTACAAATAAAACAAATTCATCATTCTCATATATTTTGATCAGATTCTCACTAATATAATCCCATGGTATGGAATCGAAGTTTACAAAATATAAATATGCATCATCTCCGTAATAATTTTCTGTGAGCATGCATTTATTTAGGATTACCATATCAGAACCTTCAATCTCGGTATTCTCACAATCTATATCCCATCCAAACTTAAGAAGATACTGTTCTTCATAGTCTGTAACACATATATTGGTTCTGGAAGAAACATCCGCCATATATAAAGCATTATTGAGATTATTCTCTCTGTTTCCCAATTGGGCATGGTAATCTGAATTTGCAAAAATAATACAAAAGCTAATAGCCACAAAAACAAACGGAATATATACTCCGGCACTTTCATACCATTTATTGTTTTCACTAAGCTTTACATTAACAATATCTGTATATATATTCTCTGTATTCTCACCTTCAGCTGCAAAACCGCGGGATTTATTATAAAGCTTATTACTCTTATTTATGATAAATTCAAATACTGTAGTAAAAGCAAATGCCACCAAAACTCCCATATATGAGAAAATTCTCAAATAAAGATATGGCAGATTACCCTGAATAAAAAGCATGATAGGTACAAAAACAATACAGCAAATATAAATAAGATTCATTAGAGTCTTACTATATTGAAAATGTCTAATGCACTGTGTAATAAGAACAATTAGTGCAAGAAGTACAAAAATAACAATCAGAACACTTTTTCCGTTCAAAAAATAATTAAACAGATACAAAAAATAATTTGGAAGACCTGTCAAAAAGCCTGCTCTTCCGCTTCCCTGTATATAAGATGTAGAAGTCATCAGATGGATTCCGGTAAAATATGACTTAAATGGTGCATGCAGGAGTGTATAAAAATGTCCCTGTCCATAAAAATCACTATTAACGTCATCTGTAAGATAATTACATCCAATAGCCAGCCAGATTATTGAATACAATACCAAAGTAACAAGCATTGAGCAAACACCGGCAATCACAAGACTTTTAAGCTTTAACATATAAGAACTGGTCCAGAAACCTTTGTCCTTAACACCCTTAGTTCTAAGCCCATTTATCAATAGATAAAGGCCACCGGCAATGCATAGAGGAATAACCCAGTAAATACTTGTTGGCACTACATATAGTCCATAGGATAAGGAAATAACAAACCACACATAGGTTGAAAGCTTAACCTTTCCCATCATGCAGATATCAATCAGGCAGAGAATTGCTGTCAGAAAACATGTTGTAGCAAGAGTATATCCTCTTCCCTGAACAGACAGATCATTTACAATTCTAAAGCCTGCATAGATGATAACTGTGGCAAATGGCATCCAATAAGACATATACTTACCGGCAATCTTATAAATAAGCACCAGATTCACTATGGCACATATGTAGCTTACTCCTCTAAGACCTATATATGAATTACCAGACAAATCCAAAATTGCGGAAAGTACTGAATATCCTACATGGTTGTTTGGTACAGGCCAGTGGATAGCTGCATACACAGGGCCTTTACAGATAAAGGTATAGTAAGTATACAGCTCATCATACCATGGTGTTAAGGTAACCATTCTCCAAAAGTAGTATGCTGCCATAGCAATTATAAATAAAGTAACCGCTATGGACTCCGGCTTACTCGGAAGGTGTTCGATTATGTTAAAATCTTTTTCTTTTTTATTAGATTCTGTCAGCAATCAAATCTCCCATTTTTCGGCAACCGCAGGCTTTAAATTCCTCTGCACCATTTACCGGCATCAGATCCTTTGTGCGATAGCCTTCTTTTAAAACTTCACTTACAGCATTTTCAATTCTGTCTGCTTCCTCTGAAAGATTGAAAGAATATCTAAGCATCATTGCAGCTGATAAAATAGTTGCAATTGGATTAGCAATATCTTTTCCCGCAATATCAGGAGCACTACCGTGACTTGGCTCATATAATCCAAAGCTTGATTCATTCAGTGAAGCACTAGGTAACATACCAATAGATCCTGTAATCATACTGGCTTCATCTGATAATATATCTCCAAACATGTTCTCTGTTAAGATAACATCGAACTGTGCAGGGTCTTTAACCAGCTGCATTGCGCAGTTATCAACAAGCATATGCTCAAGAGTAACCTCAGGATAATCCCTGGCAACCTCGTTGACTACAGCTCTCCAAAGTCTTGAAGAATCAAGAACGTTAGCTTTATCAACACTGGTAACCTTCTTTTTTCTCTTCATGGCTACATCAAAGGCTTTAATAGCAATACGTCTTATTTCACTTTCCCTGTAAACAAGAGTATCAACAGCAACCTTTTCACCATCAACTTCTTCAGTCTTTCTATCGCCAAAATACAGGCCACCTGTAAGTTCTCTCATAATCAAAAGGTCAAAACCCTTTTCTCCTGTAGCCTCTTTTAAAGGACAGGAATCCTTGAGCTCCTGATACAAAAATGCAGGTCTTAAATTTGCAAAAAGATTTAAAGATTTACGGATCTTAAGAAGTCCTGCTTCAGGACGAAGTGATGGTTCAAGCTTGTACCATGGCGAAGTAGATGTATCACCACCAATTGAACCCATCAGAACTGCATCAGCTGCTTTGGCTGTAGCGATAGTTTCATCTGTAAGTGGCACTCCATATTTATCTATAGAGCAGCCTCCCATTAGAACATCTGTGTAAATAAATTCATGACCATATTTTTCCCCTACCTTGTCAAGAACCTTTTTAGCCTCTGTAACAATTTCAGGGCCGATTCCATCACCTGGAATACACGTAATATTCATCTTCATACCTTATTCTCCCATTTGTTTATTCTTGTAAAAAGCGCTGCATCAGACCAGTTAAGCCTAACGCAGCGTTTTCAAAAATCAATTTACTCGGAAAAATTACTTTTTCTTCTTGTCGTTTGCAGGCTCTTCTTTAATAACTGCATCCTGAGGCTTCTCAACCTCTACAATAGCTTCCTTAACCATAGGAATACGGCAATTCTTGTTATTACCAAATTCAACGATTACAGCCTCATCGCTGATATCAATAACAGTACCAATGAAACCGCCTGTTGTTCTAACACTATCACCAACTTCAAGTGCTGCAATTGTCTGAGCCTTCTGTCTGTCGCTCTTTCTCTGAGGACGGATCATAAAGAAATAAAATGCAGCAAAAATCAATACATATATAACAATGATCATTAATGTTGATCCTGAAGTTGCTGCAGTAGCTGTATCAGCTGTTAATAAAAAACCAAAATTACTCATTATGTAAGCCTCCACGCTTTATATAATCACTAATCAATAATACACAAAATAACTTTTTATTACAAGATACAATATTTAATTAAATCACATCAAAATTAGTTGATTTATTTTATTATAACGTAAAATCGAATACAATTATCCTTTTTTCCAACCCTTTGCTATATCATATTTGCCTGCATTATCCTCATTATCAAACTCAGACATGCTATACAAAAGATCCTTTTTAAAGGTCTCAAAACGCTCCTCTTCAAGAGCTGTTCTAATATCTTCCATCAGATGATTATAGAAATAAAGATTGTGAAGCACGCAAAGTCTCATTCCCAGCATTTCACCTGATTTAAGAAGGTGTCTTATATAAGCTTTTGAATATCTTCTGCATGCAGGGCATCCACAACCCTCTTCTATAGGAGTATTATCAAGCTCATATTTGGCATTCATAAGATTGATATGTCCTCGTTTTGTATAAAGATGTCCATGTCTTCCGTTTCTGCTTGGATATACGCAGTCAAAGAAGTCAATTCCTCTTTCTACAGCTTCAAGAATATTGGCAGGTGTTCCAACGCCCATGAGATAAGTGGGTTTATCCTGAGGAAGGTAAGGAACTACCTGTTCAAGCACGTGGTACATCTGCTCATGCGTCTCACCAACCGCAAGACCACCAACTGCATATCCGTCAAGATTCATCTCTGAAATAGTTTTGGCATGAGCGATTCTTATGTCATCAAAAATCGCACCCTGATTTATACCAAAGAGCATCTGATGCGGATTGACTGTATCAGGAAGTGAGTTCAGTCTGTCCATTTCCTTTTTGCATCTCATAAGCCACCTTGTAGTTCTATCTACAGACATCTGAACATATTCATGCTCAGCTCTTGCAGATGGGCACTCATCAAAAGCCATAGCAATTGTTGAGCCAATATGAGACTGTATGCGCATACTTTCCTCAGGTCCCATAAACAGTTTATGACCATCAATATGTGATCTGAAATATACGCCCTCTTCTTTGATTTTACGATTCTGAGCAAGTGAGAAAACCTGGAATCCGCCTGAATCAGTAAGAATGGGCTTATTGCATGACATAAACTTATGCAATCCGCCCATTTTATATATAACGTCATCGCCAGGTCTAAGATGAAGGTGATAGGTATTAGATAATACAACCTGTGTACCTATCTCCTCCAGATCCTGAGTAGATACACCTCCTTTGATTGCTGCAACTGTTGCAACATTCATAAAGACAGGTGTCTGAATAGTTCCGTGAACTGTTTCCAGCACAGCTCTTTTGGCTCTGCCGGAAGTCTTAAGTACCTTATACATACGATCTCCATTAGTCATACAAATATTCGCTCCAAAATTCCTCGAGACAGATATTCTCATCGTGAATTACTGCAGCTGCGTCTACACCGACATAACGGAAGTGCCATGGTTCATATTCAATACTTGTAATTTCCTCTTTACCAGCAGGATATCTAAGAATGAATCCATATTTATAGCTATTCTCAGCAAGCCATTTACCAGCAAGAGTCTCACCAAACCTCTCATCAAGAGCTGAATAGGAATCACTGATAATATCAAGAGCAAGTCCAATCTGATGTTCACTGGAGCCAGGGATTGTAACAGCCTGTGAAGAAAGATTATAAGAATCCATATATGAGAAGCCTGCATTCATGTAATAATCAATCTTATTGGAAAAAAGCATTTCCTGTCTTGAACTGTTTCTATAAGGCGAGCAGATAATCAGATTTACTCCGTCAGCACTTGCAGCCTTAAACATCTCGAAAAGGCTTGAGATAATTCTCTGGTCACAGTGCATATTGGCATTTATATCACCAAGTGGAAATTCATAATCATCTGGAATTGGATGCTGTTTATTAACAAGAATAAGCTTCCAGTCATCCTTGCTAAAGCTCTTACCATCTGATAGATCAGCTTCGTCTACAACACTCTCTCCAGAAGTCTCTGTATTAACAACAAAGTCCTCAAGAGAATAGGTCTCAATAATAGCGCCCTCTCCCTCAAGATCAATATCATCAACCTGAGATTTCTCAGGAGATGCAGACAGGGCTGGATCAACCTCTTCTACCTTAGCTAAAACAACCGTATCACTTATTGCATCAGCAGGTAAAATATCATTTGATGATACAGCATCATATTCTCTTTCATCAATGTTGGAATTTGAAACAAAACTGACATTTAAAGAAAGTGATGGATACGAAAAACTGCTACTTGCTATAAAGAAGAATAATACACTTGCAAGACAAGTGAATCTCTTGGAATTGCTATAAAAATACAAACATATATTATATACAGTAAGTATAACTACAGTAATTGCAACAGCTGGAATAGTAAAATATTTGTGTTTTCTTGTAAACTTTTTTAACCTGGAAAGCATCCTCTCTCTAAAGGATGTTTTCATTGACAAATCCGCAATGTTCATTATCGTCTTCCCCTCATATCACGACTATAAACACATATATTCTATATTACCATTTTTTTAATAATTTTAAAGACTTTTTTTATAAAAAACTTACAAAAAAAGCCACTCACAAAGCCAATCTCTTAAAAACCTTACAGCATAAGAGTTTGCGCCTTGCAGTGGCAAAAAATCTTTTATTTCGTATAAAATTCTGTAACATTAGATGCTTTTGCTGTCATATTAACAAGCATTGCATCAAGTAATGTGATTGCAACCATTGACTGCACAACAACAACGGCTCTAGGCATAATAACAGGATCATGACGTCCTTTGATATTAATATTTATGTTTTCACCACTTTTGTTTACTGTTTCCTGATCCTTAGCAATGCTAGGTGTAGGCTTGAAATAAGCTCTCATAATTATATCAGAACCATCACTCATGCCTCCAAGTATGCCTCCCGAATGGTTGGTCTTTTTACAAACCTTACCATTTTCAATCACAAAAGCGTCATTGTTTTCGCTTCCAAAGCTCTCAGAGACTTTAATACCATCTCCAATCTCTACTGCTTTGACAGCGCCAATTCCCATTATCGCATCTGCCAAAAGCGCATCCAGCTTATTAAAAACAGTATCGCCAATGCCAGCTGGAACACCTGTAACCTTTACGCCGATCGATCCGCCGACAGAATCAAGATTCTTTTTGCAACTCTCAATAAGTTCTGTAGCCCTCTTATCTGCCTCCAGATCAGGCATTCTTGTAATTGTCTCGTAAGTGAGTTTCAAATCAATATTCTCTTCATCTACGCACACGTCGCCAATAGAACGGGTATATGCATTGATATTAATGCCCATCTGAGATAGCAGCTTTATGCATAAAGAGCCTGCTGCAACTCTTCCTATTGTTTCTCGTCCAGATGAACGTCCGCCACCTCTGTAATCCCTAAAACCATATTTGGAATCAAACGAATAATCAGCATGGCCTGGTCTGTAATAGGTCGCAATATCATTATAGTCGGCAGAATGCTGTGAAGTATTTCTGACAACCAAAGATATAGGCGTTCCCGTGGTTTTACCGTCAAAAACGCCTGAAAGAATTTCTACTTTATCATCTTCTTTTCTTGGAGTAGATATAGATGACTGTCCCGGCTTTCTAAGATCGAGATATTTTTGAATATCCTGTTCACACAGCTCCATTCCGGCTGGAAAACCATCAATAACAGCACCCACAGCTGCTCCGTGAGACTCTCCCCAAGTTGTTACTTTTAAAACATTTCCAAAACTAGAACCCGACATACCTTACTCCCTTATGCATTAAAGTTTGTGGAAGATAATGCAGTTAGGCTGGTCAACAGGAAGCTCTGGTCCGTTCATAACAAGTGTACCTGCGTCCATGTTTACATTAAAGAATGTAAGTGAATTGGACTCGTGGTTAAGAGACACCAAATGCTTATTATCAGGGAATAATGCGGCATCCTTTGGATACTCTCCAGCAATAGGAAGTGCCAGCTTCTGTGTAAGTCCGCCATATTTCTTGTCTACTGCATAAATAATTACATTGTTCTCACCAGCTGTAGAGCTAACAAGATAGTTGTCGTCCTCAGAGAAAGAAAGTGCACTGCAGGCGATACCTGTTGTGTCCTTTTCCTGAGTATTATAAACAGTCTGAACCT
>JAZRKG010000075.1:0-24394 GCA_045646185.1 Butyrivibrio sp. | reverse complement strand
GCTACGATCCGACTTAGTAATGTTTATATTTGCTTTTAGTTTTGGATTTACTCTAAATAATACTAATAATCCAATTCCGGCTCCAACAAGAAGGCCTGACATCATAGCGCCAAATGTAATCATTCCTTCCAGGTATAATTCAGTGATAATAATGGAAGCAGCGCAGTTAGGGATAAGCCCAATAATGCCAGCAAGTATGTGTGAGAGAACTGGCGAACCGGATAATATTCCTGAAAGTGTATCCTGTCCAATAAATTCAATTACAAGATTCAATATAAAAGTAATAATGACTATATAGATAAAAATATGCAGAGTATGTATAAGGGAAGACTTTAGAATTCCTGAATTTGATTCATCTTCTTCGCAGTGACAATGCTCCTTTTCACAGAGCGTATCTATTTGAAGAGGATCATTTAAAGACATATTATGCCTCTTGTGGTATCTGTGAATTACGAAATCAATTATAAATCCTGCCAAAACGCCTATTACAGCTTTGATAAGTAGTGTGCCAAGCATCATGCTTACAGGCATCTGAGCTGAAATAAGAAGTGGAAGCATTTCGTCTGAAGTAGATAAATAAATAGCTATGAGAGTTCCTAAAGTTATAACACGACCTGCGTACAGATTCGAAGCAGCAGCTGAAAAACCACATTGAGGAATAACGCCAAGAATTCCACCAAATAAAGGTCCAAAGTGACCTGACTTTTCAACTAATTCCTGTGTATGATCTCCAGCATGATGTTCAAGAATTTCCATAAGAAGATAAGTAACAAATAAAAATGGCAATATTTTAATTGCATCTATTCCAGTATCTAAGATTACATCCAATAAAAGCTCCATAGTAACTCCAATCTATCACTTGCGGCTAAACAACAGCTAAATGCAAATGCAAATGATTTGCATTTAAAAAAATTACAAAAAAATAATCAGAAAAGCAGGTGATGGGAATCGAACCCACGTATCCAGCTTGGAAGGCTGGTGTTCTACCATTGAACTACACCTGCATAGGTCTGACATTGACTAATTTTAATCAGTTTAATTAAAACTGTCAAGAGTTTGTGAACACATTACTTTTTTTAGGTATTTTTAAGGTTCAAATGTGATAAAAGATAGAGCGATATTTTATAGAATTTTAAGGATTACAGGAGTAGGTATGAGCCTAAAGGAAAAACTTAAAAAAACTAAGGGAGAAGAGATTAACAGGCAAAATACTTCAGATGAGGCAAAAGGCAAGGATGCTAAGAAAAGTAAACTTGCTGTGATTTGGAGTAATAGCTCAAAACCAAAGAAAGCGCTAGTTATAGTAGTAGCAATAGCTATTGTATGTGGAGCAGGATTTGGAGGTTACGTTTTGATCATGGGCAACAGCTCAGCAATTGACCAGATGATGGGCATGGGTCCAGGCTCGGGAACAATGGAAGGAAACGTAATTACAGCCAGTGGTACAACAACCATGGGTATGGTCACAGAAACATTTGACGTAGATTCTCTTGAAACAGAACTGGAAATTGAAGAAGTCTATTTGAACAATGGTGATGAAGTAGCAGAAGGTGACAAGATTTTAAAAGTCTCTGAAGAAAGTCTGGAAAAAGCCAGAACGGAGCTTCAGCAGGCAGCGCAGGAAGCTGAGTACGCATACCGGCTTGGTTTAATTACTTATCAGGAGTCGCTTATTACTGCCCAGAGCACTTATGACACAGCAAGTGTTAACGCACAATATGCTGAAAATGACTACAATGATGCAGTTTTGCAAGCACAGGAGACGGTTGATGATTTACAGGATCAGGTAGATGAAGCACAGGAACTTGTGGATGAGTATACAGACGCAATTGAAAATAATACTTATTACACAGAATACGATGTAGAAAACCTGAAAAATACGGTATATGAGAACTTCTCATTATTAATGGAATTATATGAAGAATGGGATATTGATGATAGTTCTACTACATCAAGCGGTTCGTCAGGAGGTTCATCAGGAACTACTTATTCCAATTCATTATCTTCTATCTATAGTGCTTTTGCTTCTGAAGTAGAGGAAGAGCAGGAAGAGTATGAAACAGCACTTGAAAACTATGAAGCAGCAATGAATACAGCGCAAAGTAACCTCACAAAAGCGCAGGCTAATCTTCAAAAACTACAGGCTCAGCTTACACAGGCGCAGGTTGCATATGATAGTGCAGTAACAGAAGCTCAGTCAACATATACAGAAACACTTGCTGCGCAGGAAACAGCAGAAGATACATATAACACTACAATTGAGAAGGCAGAAGAAGAGCTTGAAACATTAAAAGATGCCATGGATGATGCCCAGGATAATCTGGAAGCATTTGAAGAAGCAATAAGTGATGGCTATATGTACACTTCAACTGCAGGAACAATCATGATGGTTAACGTAAGAGAAGATGAAAGCCTTGAGGCAGACAGCATTGTAATTGCTTATACAGATTCAACTACTATTTCAGTTGCTGCATCAGTTGACCAGGCATATATTTCTCAGCTAAGTGTTGGACAGAGCGCAACAGTTGTATTTAGCGATTATGGAACCTTCACTGGAATAATTACAGCTATAAACCCGGCTACACAGTCCAGCAGCAGATCATCAGTAACATACACTGTTACAGTGGCGCTTGATGGAGATGTTAGTGAATTGTCACAGAACCTGTCAGCCACAGTCTATTTTACAGTAGAGGAGGAGTGAAATAAGTGAAACAGAAGATTCGAAGAAAGTTTAAGAATAGAAAGTTCATGGTTCGCTTTCTCATGATTGCTGTGGTGGCGCTGGCAGTTGTTGGACTTGCATTATATAAATTAATATTTGAACCGCTCCAAAATACAGAGACTTATGTTTATAAAGAAGCCACAGTTACAAGGGGCGATCTGGTACTTGGAATAATGGAAAGTGGTTCTGTTGAACTGGCAACCTCGGAGTTGGATTATGATCTGACAATAGAAACAGATGATGATGATGATGACGACGATGACGATGATGACGACGACGATGATGATGAGACCAGTAAATATTTGGAAATTGAAGAAGTATATGTTGCACAGGGCCAGCGCATAACAGAAGGCGAAGCTCTTTTTAAACTTACAGAAGAAAGTGTTGAATCTGTAAAAAGAATTCTTACATCTAATCAGACAGAGGCATCAATAACACTGGCAGAAGCACAGGAAGAGTACAACACAGGAGTGCTTGAAGCGTCAAATACTCAAACTGAAACAAATGTGACAGCATCTAATGCTTCAGCACTTTATAATGCAACTATTTCAGAGCTTGAGGCAACTATTACAGCTTATCAGGGAGACATTGAAGCTTTGACAGCAGAAATAGTTACTTATCAGGAAAAACTAGTGGATGAAGATCTGCTGGAATCTCTTGAAGAAGCAAGACTTGAGCTTGTAGCAGCGCAAAATGTTTTTGACGATACTGATGTCACAAATTTTGGAGCATACACAGCTAATCTTGCAGACTTAAATACAGCGCAGAGCGCATATGACAGTATTGTTGAAACAATGGAAGGTTATCAGGAAATAATCGATGCCGACCAGGAGCAGATTGAAGAAGATAATGAAGCTATTGCAGAAGCACAGGCAGCCTTGGCGGTTAAGCAGCAGGAAGCAAAAAACACATACGATTCTTCCGTATTAAATGGTCAGCTTGCAAGTGATGTTTATTCTTATTCAGTAAACTCACTTGAAGAAGCCGTAACAGAGGCACAGACAGCTCTTGATGAGGCAGAGGCAGCACTGGAGGCTTTTAATGAATTTGTTGGAGATGATGGAATTATATATTCTAACGGTTCAGGACTTGTAACTGCAGTTAACTATGAGGCAGGCGACGAACTTACAACTACAGGAGCAATGGTAACTTATACAGAATCTGATGCATACACAGTATCAATTGATGTATCTGAAGAAGATATTTCATCAATAAATGTTGGTGATTCTGTAGATATTGTATTTTCCGCTTATGAAGATGATACATATGAAGGAAGTGTATCTGCTATTACAACAACAGCATCTGATAATCATTCAACTACTGTATCTTATACAGTAACAATAGACATCCTTGGAGATACTTCGGCACTTTATGGAGGAATGACTGCGGATGTAACATTCGTATCTGATTCAGTATCGGATGTTCTTTATGTATCAGATCAGGCAATTGTTTATGACGGAAGTGACGCATATGTATATCAGCTGGTAAACGGAGAATATACTTTGGTGCCGGTTGAAGTTGGATTTACTAATGGCTCAGAAATAGAGATAACAAGTGGCCTTGAAGAAGGGGACACAATTTACATTGCAAGTAAGATCAGTTCTTCAACAAATGTAGAGGATTTGAAAGATACATCTACAGATTCTTCAGGTAGCACAGATAGTGAAAGTAGCGAATCTACTAATACAGAATCCGGTGGAATGCCATCCGGTGGAGATATGCCATCTGGAGGAGGCGGAATGCCATCTGGTGGACCTGGAGGAAACTGATAACAACTATTTATTACTAGTAATGGAAAGAAGAGGAAAACATGAAATCATTTAAAGATTTTTTCCTGAAAAAAATGAATCTTCTAAAAGAGTGGACTCTTAATAATAAGAAAATGGCAGCAGTACTTTACTCTGCTATAGCAGTAGTACTGGTTCTTGTAATAGTTGTAGGTGCTGTGAATTCAAGTTCTGGTAGTTCTACAACTACCTATAAAGAAGAAACAGTAACATACGGCGCACTTACAGTTGGTATTACAGAAGATGGAAGTATTTCAATAGGAACTTCAACTCAGACTCTCGATATTGACATAAGTGCTTATTCAGGAGAAGGCGATTTTTCCTGGGGCGGAATGGGAGGCATGGGCGGACAGTCTCAGACTTCAAGTTCTTCTGATGACGATGACGACCGTGTCCTTGAAGTCGAAGCAGTATATGTAAGTGTCGGCCAGGAGGTTTCAGAAGGTGATGCAATAGCAAGGTTAACTGAAGAGAGCGTTACAAGTATTAAAGCCGAGCTTGAAGCAGACGTTGCTGATGCGCAGAACACTTATGACCAGACCGTTGCAGATCAGACTCTTACAGATCAGTCAGCAGAAGCAACCTACGCTGTGAACGTATTATACGGTGATTATGCACAAAGTGAATATGATGCAGCTGTCTTATCTCTTCAGAATGCAGTTGATGATGCACAGGATGAGCTAACTGAGGCACAGGAAGATCTGGAAGAGATGCAGGAGCAGCTTGCTGAAGATCAGACCAATCTCCCTATATATCAGAAGGTTTTAGAAAATGCTGAATATACAGTAAATAACATTGATAAAAAGACTGAGATGTATGGATGGCTTACCGCTGAAGAGGCCAGAGAAGATGCTCAGGATAATGTAGACAATTTGGAAGATGAAATAGAAAGTCTTGAAGAGCAGATTGAAGAGCAGGAAACAAAAATAAAGGAACTTGAAATTGCCCTTATATCAGCACAGAAAGCATATGCACTTGGAGTAATAGAAGCAAAAGCCACTTATGACAAAGAGATGCTCTATTACACAAATGCAACAGAGTATAAGGAAGTAACAGAGCTTCAGAGTGCACTCACCACAGAAGAAGCACTTGACGACTTGGAGGAAGCTCAGCAAAAGCTTGATGAGTTCAATACTTATGTTGTAGATAACGAGATTGTTGCTGCATATAGCGGAGTAATTTCATCATTATCAATTTCAGCAGGAGATGAACTTTATTCTGCATCAGAAATTATTACAGTTAATGATTATGAAGACGTAACTGTAACAGTAGATGTAAGTGAAGATGACATAGCACAGACAACACTTGGATCAGAAGCGAAGGTTAGCGTAAGTGCATTCTCAGATACTGTTTTCGATGCAACAGTAACAGATATTGGAGATGCAACTTATAATAGCAGTACTGGCGAAACAACTTATGAGGTAACAGTAACATTAACGGGAGATATGTCAGAGCTGTATGACGGAATGACAGCAGAAGTAACATTTATTACAGAAGATGTAGAAGAAGTGCTCTATATTTCAAACAGAGCGGTAACCAGAGAGGATGGAGTCTCATACGTAAAAGTCAAAGAAAACGGAAATATAGTAACTAAAGAAATTACTACCGGATTTTCTGATGGTACTTATGTACAGGTAATAGAAGGTCTTAGCGAAGGGGACGTAGTTGTTATAGAAAGTCAGGTGGATAGCAATTGAGATTATCAGAGATTTTTAAATTAGTATGGCTTAATTTATCCCAGAACAAATCAAAGGTACTTCTTACCAGTTTTGGTATCGTAGTTGGTGCAGCTACAATTATGCTGGTAATTGCAATTGGTACCGGTGGTAGAGAAGAAGTAGCAGAGCAGTTTAAAAACTTAAATGCTGGAGCAATTGATATAACCTATGATTCAAGTAGCTCATCAAATAGTCAGAGCGGCGGCTTTGGCGGCATGGGCGGTGGCAACATGGGTGGAGGAATGCCTGGCGGCGGTGGCATGGGCGGCGGCATGGGCGGCCAAAGCTCAAGCCAGGATGCAGTAGTTTTATCCTCAGATGACATGGATGATCTCCTTACATTTGTACCGGGAATATCCGATGCCACAATGTCTTTTTCCACAACATCTACTGTAGATGGCGGAGAACTCGATGAAAGCACAAGTTATACAATAGCCGGAGTTAAATACAATTACGCTACAATGTCCAATCTTGAAATGGCTATTGGTGAATTCTTCTCAGAAGATGATGATACTTACAAAAATAAGTACTGCGTACTTGGCTATGACGTTGCAAAAGAGATATTTGGAAGTGTATACGATGCCTATGACGAGACGGTATATATTGACGACAGACCATATAAGGTAATTGGCGTAATAGAAGAAATTGGTAGCGTTGCATCTGGAATAAGCCCGGATAGTGCGATTTTTGTACCATATGAAACAGGAATAAAGTATCTGACAGGTAGTAACGTTAGCCCAACTATTACAGTAGTAGCTGAAGATACTGATGAAGTAGATACAATCAAGACATATATTGAGCAGGTGTTATCAGAGTCCTACCCAAATGCTGAATTTACAATTTCAGACGCAGGTACCAAGATGGAGGCCGCAAATCAGTCTAACAGAACTCTTACACTTTTGCTTATTGCTATGGCAGCTATTGTATTTGTAGTAGGTGGTATTGGTATCATGAACGTTTTGTTCGTATCAGTAAAAGAAAGAACAAACGAAATTGGTATTTTAAAGGCTATAGGTTGCAGCAGAAAAGATATTCTGTTTGAATTCCTTCTGGAAGCCAGCTGTATGAGTCTTATTGGTTCTGTAGTAGGTATTATATGTGCTCTTGGTATAACGCCTATATTAGAAAGCTTTAGCATGAGAGTGTCCCTATCAGTTGGTGGTGCTGTACTGTCACTGGTATTTGGTGTTCTCACTGGTACGTTGTTTGGTTTTTATCCTGCATATAAAGCGTCCAGACTCATTCCTGTTGTGGCACTTAATCAGGAATAACAGGTTACTGATGAAAACATGTGATAGAGGAAGAAAAAATGGGACAGTCACAAGACAACAATATTGAAAAGAAGATAGAAGAGAGAAAAAAGAAAGAAACTTCTGCTGAAAAAAAGGCCATTATCAGCGAAGATGTAGCTTTGGGAGACATTGCTTCAGATAAAATTTTTGAGGCAGACCCAGAGCTTGCTAAAGAGTTGGAGGAAGATAGAAAGATTCAGGCGAAAGCCCTTGAATACAAAGAAAAGAAGCTGCAGAGAGCCAGAAAAAGAAGAAAGAGATTAATAGTCACATTAATCGTAATCGCTGTTTTGGCATTAGCGGGATTTCTTGGGTATAAATACTATCAGCAAAAAAAGGCTGCAGAAAATTCTGAGGCAATAGTACAGGTGTCTGATGATCAGGAGCTTGTTTACGCATCAGTGACAAAGATTGCTGGAAACAATATTACAGTAGAAATTCTTCAGGAAAGCTCGGGAATGACAGTAGAAGTTGTAGAAACTTCCGGAGAATCTGCTGATGCCATGGAAGGCGCTTCGGGCATGGGTGAAAAACAGGATGGTACTCCGGATATGCAGACAGATGCATCTGATATGCAAGGTGGTGGCTCATCAGACATGCAGCGCGGAGGTATGAATATGGAAGAAACAGATTCAGAATCTTCCTATGTAGAAACTGGAGAAACAGTTGAATATCAGATTCCTGTAGGAACAGTTGTAATTACCAAACTTGGAACAAGCGCCACTTTTTCAAGCATATCTTCAGGCAATGTCATTGCAATTGCCCTTGAAAAAGGGACTGACATAATAGATAAAGTTTGGATTGTACAGTGATTGGAGAAAAAGCCTTATGTCAATGATAAAAATGGTCAACATATGTAAAGGTTTTACTGTTGGAGAAGAAAAGGTTCAGATTCTTAAAAATATAAATTTTAATGTTGAGGAAGGCGAGTTTGTAGCAATTCTAGGTCCATCAGGATCTGGTAAAACAACCTTGATGAACATTATAGGTTGCATGGATATTTGCGATTCAGGTGAGTATTATCTGGATGGACAGGCTATTCATACAATGGAAGAAGAAGACTTGGGAGATATCAGAAACAAAGAAATTGGATTTATTTTCCAGAACTATCAGCTTATACCTACATATAATATCATGCAAAATATTATCATGCCTTTAGTTGTAAGAGGCATGACAACAGCTGAAGCTGAAGCAAAGTGCATGGAAACTATTAAATTACTTGGAATAGATCATAGAATTCATCATAAGCCATCTGAGCTGTCAGGTGGACAAAAACAGAGAGTTTCAATAGCAAGAGCACTTGTAGGAGAACCTGCAATACTACTTGCTGACGAACCAACCGGAGCTTTGGATAGACAAAGCGGTAAAGACGTTCTGGCACTGTTCAAACAGTTAAATGATATGGGCCATACTGTAGTAATGATCACTCACGATCTTACAGTTGCCCAGGCAGCTACGAGAATTGTACATATAATTGATGGACAGTTGTCGGAAGATTAAGCACAAGCATAGAAATATGTAAAAACAAGAGGAGACATGATGGCTGTAGGGAGCCTTAATCATGTCTCTTCTTGCATGCTTTAGATATAAATGATAAACTAAACCGTGATGTTTGTTTTTTGGTAGTTAAATTTTTTAAAATTTTATTGTATTGAGGGGACAACGGTGCTATGATAATTCCTACTAAGTATGTAGGAAAAGTAAATAGCAGCGTCTTTTGTTGTATAACAAGTAATATTGACTTGGTTTTTAATAGAAAGGATATATCATGTCAGAACAATATTTATTGCAGGTAAAAAACTTATCAGTATCTATTGATAATGAATTGGAAATCCTGCATGGAATAAACTTAAACATTGGTGCCGGTGAAACACACGTGCTTATGGGACCAAATGGTGCAGGTAAGTCCACACTTGGCTACACATTAATGGGTAATCCTCATTACTGCGTAACTGAAGGTAGTATCATTTTTAATGGTCAGGATATTACAAATGAAGCTACTGATAAAAGAGCTAAGGCGGGAATGTTCTTATCATTCCAGAATCCTATTGAAGTACCTGGTATTTCACTGGGCGGATTTATCAGAAATGCATATCATGAGCAGACTGGCGCTCCAGTAAAGATCTTAAAGTTTAAAAAAGAGCTTGGACAGGCTATGGAGCTGTTATCAATGGATGGCTCATATGCAGACAGAGATTTAAATGTAGGATTTTCAGGTGGAGAAAAAAAGAAAGCTGAAATCCTTCAGATGCTGATGCTTGAGCCAAAGCTTGTTATTCTTGATGAAACAGACTCAGGTCTTGACGTAGATGCTGTTAGAACAGTTTCTAAAGGAATAGAAGAATATCAGAAGAAAAAAGATGGAGCTCTTCTTATTATTACTCACAGTACAAAGATTCTTGAATCATTGCATGTAGATTATACTCACGTGCTTGTAAAAGGTGAGCTGGTACATACAGGAGATGGTTCACTGGTTGATGATATTAACGAGCATGGTTTTGAGCGTTTCGAGAGAGCTTGATTAGTGCTTTTTAGCGCTATAGGCCGTACTTAAGAGGTTTATATGGACGAAAATAAAAATGCTGTTGTAGACGTTGATCGCAGCGTCTACGATATCAAAGATATAGAGACAGAACAGGACTTTTATCGTGAAAAAGAAGGCCTGACAAAAGAAATCGTTAAGCACGTATCTGAAGAAAAGAACGATCCGGAATGGATGCTTGAATTCAGATTAAAATGTTTGGATATATATAATGAACTGAGTATGCCAGAATGGGGGCCAAATATAGATGGCCTGAACATGGACAAGATTGCTACTTATGTTCGTCATAAGTCAGATATGAAAGGCAATTGGGAAGATGTTCCTGAGGATATCAAGAATACTTTTGAAAGACTTGGAATCCCACAGGCTGAAAGAGAGTCCCTTGCAGGTGTAGGTGCGCAGTATGACTCTGAGCTGGTTTACCATAACGTAAAAGATGAAGTTGCTGCTCAGGGAGTTGTGTATACTGACATTGAGAGTGCTCTCAGAGGCGAATATGCTGACATGATAAAAGAGCACTTCATGAAGCTTGTACCACCAACAGACCACAAATTTGCTGCACTTCACGGAGCAGTTTGGTCTGGAGGTTCTTTCGTATATGTTCCAAAGGGAGTTAAAGTAGAGATTCCTTTGCAGTCTTACTTTAGATTAAATGCTGCAGGAGCAGGACAGTTCGAGCACACACTGATTATAGTTGACGAAGGAGCTGATCTTCACTTTATAGAAGGCTGCTCTGCACCAAAATATAACGTGGCTAACCTTCATGCTGGCTGCGTTGAGCTTTTTGTTGCCAAAAATGCAAGACTTCGTTACTCAACAATTGAGAACTGGTCTAAGAACATGTATAACCTTAATACAAAGCGCGCCATTGTTGAAGAAGGCGGAGTTATGGAATGGGTATCAGGATCATTTGGATCTCATACAGGATATCTGTACCCAATGACTATTCTCAAGGGTGACCGCTCTAAAATGGAATATACAGGAATTACATTTGCCGGAAAGGGACAGAATCTCGATACTGGAGCAAAGGTAGTTCATCAGGGCGCTGATACTACATCTGTTATTACAACTAAATCTATTTCAAAAGATGGAGGAATTGGTACATATAGAAGTAGCGTAGTTATTCAGCCTTCAGCCAAGAGAGCGAAGGCTTCAGTTTCCTGTGATTCACTGATGCTTGATTCAATATCAAGATCAGATACAATTCCTGGAATGGATATCCGTACCAATGATGCAGATGTAGGTCACGAAGCTAAAATTGGTCGTATTAGTGATGAAGCAGTCTTTTATCTCATGTCCAGAGGACTTAGTGAATCAGATGCAAGAGCTATGATTGTTAGTGGATTTGCTGATCCTGTATCAAAAGAGCTTCCTCTTGAATATGCAGTAGAGATGAACAATTTGATTAAGTTGGAAATGAGCGGAAACGGCTGATATATATGGAGACAGTTATGGATCTTAATATGAAGGTTAATGTCATCCCTGCACTTACATATAATAAGCTGCAGTTAAATGGCAGTAACATAAATGAAAAAGAAATAAATATTACCAGTACTAATACTCCTGATCCTGAAAAATTACCTAAGGATGTGGATGTTAAGACTGGCGTAGATAGCGTATCTGCAGAAAGCATTTTCAGTAGCTTTAAAGAAGCTGCAATGAAGGCGGATGAAGGCCTTAGCAAGCCAAATGGAGATATGTCATATAGAAATGATGCACAGTCTACCAGAACCGGAATGGGTATTGATGTAGATGTGCTTATGGATAATGCTGGCATCAAGTCAGATATCTATACAGTAAATGCCGGAACAAAGGTTGAAGAACCTCTGGTTATTCACTATGAATTAGCAAACGGTGAAGGAAGTCTATCAAGACAGGTTATTCATGTAGGTGACAATTCAGAACTTACAGTAGTAATGTTCTATGAAGCTGATGAAGATGCATCAGGCTTTCAGGGCGTTAGCACCAAGATTTTAGCAGGAAAAAATGCTACTCTTAAGCTTTTTAAAATACAAAAGCTTGGAAATAAGTTCATTCATTTTGACGACTTTGGTGGCATGGCAGATGATGGAGCCAGCGTTCAGATTATTCAGATAGAGCTTGGCGCATTAAAGTGCTGGAATGGTGTACATATTACATTGTTTGGAAAGGAATCAACATTCCTTGATAATACAGGTTATCTCTGCAGAGGGAAGCAGCAGTATGACATGAATTATATTGCTGAACACAGAGGCAAGAAGACTAATTCTGAAATGTACTTTAGAGGCGTATTGGATGATGAGTCTCAAAAGGCATTTAGAGATACATTGGATTTCAAGAGCGGCTGCGCCGGAGCAAAGGGAAATGAGCAGGAAGATACATTATTATTAAGTCCGGAAGTAATCAATCGCTCAATGCCAATGATTTTGTGTCAGGAAGAAGATGTAGATGGAACTCATGGAGCTACAATCGGTCAGCTTTCTGAAGAAATATTATTTTATATGAATTCCAGAGGAATTAGCGATGAAGAGGCCAAAAAGCTCATGGTTAGAGCGAGACTTGAAAGCCTTGTAAAGATGATTCCAGATGGTGCTACTGCAGGAAAAATGCAGTACTATGTACAAAACATTATTTGATATAAACCTAAGGAGCCCGATATGGCAAGTGAACTTATGCAATACAGAAAAGATTTTCCAATCCTTCAAAAGGAGGAATATATATATTTTGACAATGCAGCTACTACACAGAGACCAAATCAGGTAGTTGAAGCAATTAAAAACTTCTACGAAAACTCAAATGCGAATCCTTTAAGAGGCCTTTACGATTGGAGTGTAGCAGCTACAGAAGAATATGAAAATTCAAGAGAAGCTGTTTCAAAGTTTATTGGAGCAGAGAGATCTGAAGAGATAATTTTTACTCGAAACACTACAGAGTCTTTAAATCTTATTGCGTATAGTTATGGTAATGACAATATTTCAGAAGGCGATGAAATAGTCATTACAGTTATGGAACACCATAGCAATATTTTGCCATGGCAGAAAATAGCAAGAGAAAAAGGTGCAAAGCTCATATACATGGAGCCAACTGAGGATGGCACTATTACAGAACAGGAATACAAGAGCAAGATTACAGATAAGGCTAAAATTGTTTCAATTGGACATGTGTCTAATGTAATGGGCGCTACTAACCCAGTTAAAGAAATTGCTGATTTTGCTCATTCTAAAGGTGCAATTGTGGTAGTAGATGGCGCTCAGTCAACACCGCATATGTCAGTTGATGTTAAGGCGCTTGGCGCTGACTTTTTTGCATTTTCCGGACATAAGCTGCTCGGCCCTATGGGAATAGGAGTTTTGTACGGAAGATATGAACTTCTTGAGAAAATGTCACCATT
The DNA here is from genome assembly GCA_045646185.1 of Butyrivibrio sp. Classification (GTDB taxonomy): domain Bacteria; phylum Bacillota; class Clostridia; order Lachnospirales; family Lachnospiraceae; genus Butyrivibrio. Next base: position 10,963 of record JAZRKG010000075.1, on the reverse strand, counting down.
TTTAACTGGTGGAGAAATGATTGAATATGTTACAAGGACAGATGCAACCTGGGCTGAAATACCTCATAAGTTTGAGGCTGGTACAGTAAATGCAGCTGGAGCAGTAGGTCTTAGAGCTGCTATTGAATATATTCAGAATATTGGCATGGATAAGATTTCTGAACATGAAAAAGAGCTGACTCGTCAGCTTATGGACGGAATGAAGAAAATGCCTTATATTAAAGTATATGGATCAGAGGATCCAAATAAGCATTGCGGAATAGTTACATTTACTATGGATGGCGTACATCCTCATGATATTTCATCAGTACTTAATGAAGATCATGTATGTGTCAGAGCAGGACATCATTGTGCGCAGCCACTTATGCAGTTTATTGGAGCTGGCTCTACAGCACGAGCAAGTTTGTATTTTTATAATACCGAGGAAGAAGTAGAACGCTTCCTTCAGAAGCTCTCTAATGTTAGAAAGGTTATGGGTTATGGAGCTTAAGGATTTATACAGAGAAATAGTTAATGAACATAATTTAAGACCTGAGCACAAGGGCAAGATGGAAAATCCAAATCTTGTGCTTAGAGGAGTTAATCCAAGCTGTGGTGATGATATAACACTGCAGTTAAAACTTGATGAAAATGGCAAAATTACCGATGGCATGTTTGATGGAAGTGGATGTGCTATCTCACAGGCATCAGTAGATATGATGCTTGATAATATAATAGGCTTAACAAAAGAAGAAGCAATGGAACATTCTGAGCTCTTTATGGGGATGATAAAGGGCGAAGTGAAGGATGATGAACAGCTTGAAGACTTGGATGATGCAGCAGCTCTTAAGGATATATCTCATATGCCTGCAAGAGTTAAGTGCGCAGTTCTTGGATGGCGTACTATGAAAGAAGTACTTGAAAATCCAGACAAATCTGAAAACTCAAACTGAGAAAGTGTTGAGGGGTATCTATGGCAGACTCAAATATTACGAAGAATGCCTTAGCGACAGCTTTAAAGGAGCTAATGAAGGAAAAGCCCTTTGAAAAGATAAGTATCTCAGATATCTGTGATTCCTGTGGGATGAACAGAAAGAGCTTTTATTATCATTTCAAAGATAAATATGATCTTGTTAATTGGATTTTTTATGTGGATTTTATTGGTAAGATGGAATTTTCTTCATATTCTAACGGCTGGGATCTGATAGAAGACATTTGTAATAAATTTTACCAGGATAAAGAATTTTATGGAGAAGCTCTAAAAATTGAGGGACAGAATAATTTCCATGACTATGTTTTGGATACAATTGAGCCAATTAGTCATTTCTTTATTCAGGATTTATACAAGGAAGAACAATTGCAGGACTTTTTCATAACGTTTTTTGGAGATGCATTTTTACAGGCGATTATGAGATGGCTTACAGAAGGAATGCAGCTTACTCCGGAAGAGTTTGTGTCAAGGCTAAAGAAAATCAGCGTTGGAATGGCTGCAAAAATTATGGAAGATGAAAAATAAAGTGTCGGTTCGATGATGAACCGGCACTTCTTTTGTATAAAACTGATAGGCGAAATATTAGTATTATGCGTTTTCTAAAACATTATCCACGACCTTTGGCATTGTAGATGTAATAATATGCTGAAGATTTTCGCCTTCGGTTAAAATATTATAATTAGAGTTTTCGGGGCTTATAACATTACCCTTTGAATCAAAATGCAGTATATTACTGCTTCCACACAATAGCTCATTTATTAGCTGAGCATCATAGGAAAAATCCCATACAATAGCAGGGACGTTATCATTAAATCTTAGGTTCTTTATTATTTCTCCCGCAGATACTGAGCAGCCTTGTGAACGAATCATAAATATCATGCTGTTGTTAAAATCTGTTAAAGGCGCATAATATTCAGGACTAGACATGTTAGGTATGTCATTTTCTTCATAAAACTTATAGATTGAGAAAAGGACTCCGGATTCATAAAGCATCTGGCAGGTCTCTTTTGCATATGGAGCATCTGCATTTATAAGTAGCATTACATTAGCAGCCTTTTTTAAAAGAGAGGCCTGAAGAGCAGTAATCTGAGCATCAGCAAGTACATATAAAAAGGCGCTATATTCATTTTTTAAGAATATATCAAATATTTCAGTATCCGAAGTGAAACTGGACTCCTGGTGAATTCCAAAAGTGTTGATTCCATAAGCTTTGGCTTCTTCAATAAGCTTAGAGATATTAGAAGCGTTCATGGAATCCGTTGAAGAATCGAAGGGGTTGTATGAAATTCCCAATACCCAAGGGATATTGTGCCCAAGTTCTTCGCTTTTTTCTCTCAAAACTCTGGCATTATAGGTCCAGCTTTCGTATCCCATATTAATTCCGAAGGTTTTTACGCTATTAAAATCGGTATTAAAAAGGAAATCCTGTATTAGCTTGTAATAATGGCTATCTTCATTTTTTAATATAGTAGTAATAGCATTGAAAATAGCTGGTTGAAATCTTCCGGCTGAAAATTGCGAACCCATATCCACAAGCTTTCTTAAAGCTCTTTTAGGATCATCAGCCATTTCTTTTATGCCGTGATCTACGGCAGTTGTTATCATAAGACGTGTAATATGTTTAGTATCGATTTTTTTTTCCATAAATAATAAAACTCTCCTAGTGTTTATGTTATTTCATAGCATAGAGTAAAAAAATGGACAGAATACCGAAAGTGTCCAAAAATGAGACGAAAAAAATATTTTGACCAATGAATTAAAAAAATATCGTAGATATAATGAAGATGTATAAGGGGATGCTATAAAGAACGGAGGATTGATTATGGCTACAGCAGTACAGAAAATATCACATGCTGCACAAAGACAGACTTTTAAGATTATTATTGATCATTTCTACGATCACATCGACAAGGCAGAGGACAGAACAAAAACATATCTCAAGTTAGTTGACCAGTACGAGAAATTCATGGGAAACGGATCAGACAAGAAAAATGTTGAAGCTGTTCGCAAAGCATTACAGAATCCTAATAATAGATGGGTTAAATTTATTAATAGAGTAATAGATGAAACTGATCCTACATATGCTAAGAAATTGTTGCTTAACTTAGGATATGAGGCATTTTTCCGCGGAACAAAGACAATCAGAGCAAACAGAGAAAAATATAACTGTAATATTCCTTGGCTTATTCTGTTTGATCCAACAATGGCTTGTAATATGCATTGCGTAGGTTGCTGGTCAGGAACATACGGACATAAGTCAAATCTTTCATATGAAGATATGAACAAAATCGTATCTCAGGGTAAAGAGCTGGGTGTATACCTGTATATGATGACAGGTGGTGAGCCTACAACTCGTATGAAGGATATCTTCAAGCTTGCTGAAGAGCATAATGATTGTTTCTTTGGATTATATACTAATTCAACACTTATAACAGATGAGTTATGCGAAAAGGTAAGACAGCTTGGAAATATTACATTTATGCTGTCCTTAGAAGGAACTCCTGACACAAACGATTCAAGACGTGGTGACGGTCACTATCAGGCAGTTATGACAGCTATGGACAGATTAAAGGCTCATGGAATCATATTTGGTACTTCAGTATGCTATACAAGAGCTAATATTGAGGCAGTAACAAGTGATGATTTCTTCCATCTTTTGGAGGAAAAAGGTGCTAGATTCGGATTCTATTTCCATCTGATGCCAGTAGGAAATAACGCAGCACCAGAGCTTATGCCAACTGTTGAGCAGAGAAAATATATTATCAAGAGAATTAGAGAAGTTCGTTCTCCTGAGTCAAATATTGAATTCTTCCCTATGGACTTCCAGAATGATGGAGAGGCAGTAGGAGGATGTATTGCTGGAGGAAGAAACTACTTCCATATCAATTCAAATGGTGATGCTGAGCCATGTGTATTTATACATTTCTCAAATACAAACATTCATGAGAATTCAATTCTGGAAATGCTCCAGAGCCCATTATTCAAGGCATATCATGAAGGACAGCCATTTAACCGTAATCACCTTCGTCCATGTCCTATGCTTGAGAATCCTCAGCTTCTTAGAGAGATGGTTGAAAAGACAGGAGCACATCAGACCAACCAGGAGAGTCCTGAAGAAGTTGATCACCTTTGTGCTAAGTGTGATGATTACGCAAAAGAGTGGGCACCTGTTGCAGATGCTATCTGGGCTAGTCAGAAGCATAAGAGACCTGCGTATGAGAACTATACAAAGGAAAAGAGAGAACATCCAGAACTGTCAGCATTTGAGCATATTCCAAATGTTGATAATGAAAAAGAAGAAAAAAGAGCATAATAATTATTATGAAAGCCAAGGTTTTTGCCTTGGCTTTTTTATGCTATAAGGAAATCCAGAGGAATTTCCTGTGTTATAAAAGTTCCTGGATTAAGAATAAAAGAATGCACAAAAAAAGTACCATCCCCATAGCTTAGCTACGAAAACAGTACTCGGCGTGCGCTGCCAGGGTCTCGAACCCTGGACAACCTGATTAAGAGTCAGGTGCTCTACCAACTGAGCTAGCAGCGCATCTATATGTTTGTGTCGCTCTTAGCGACAAGTGATATATTACTACGAACTGAAAAACAATGCAAGTGTTTTTTGAAAATTTTTTCGATTTTTTTTGAGAAACTTATTTTTACATAATATTACTTGGTACGATATCGCTGTATTAGTGCCGAATATATGCTATAATCAAAAAGGTTTACACGCTTAAATACTAATATCAAAGAAAGAGATCTAAATGAAAAAGACGATAATTGTCATGCCAGTAGCAAATGAAGAAGCTACAATGGGCATGGTCTTAGATAATATACTTAGCCTTCCATATGATAATTTGTATATATATCCGGTTATAGACAGCTATTCCAAGGACAGGACTGAAGAAATAATCAGGGACAGGGAAAAAGTTGATTCCAGGGTTAAATGCATTTTTTACAAGGAATCAAAAGGAGTTATTACATGCTATCTTGAAGGCTTTAGACAGGCTTTAAAAGATGGTGCTGAAAGAATTATTGAAATGGATGGCGGTGGAAGCCATTTGCCATCAGAAATACCGCAGTTTATAGAAGCGCTTGATAAAGGATATGACTGCGTATGGGGATCAAGATTTATTGAAGGCGGCGGAATAAGTGAGCAGCCACTCTATAGAAGGTTTTTAAGCGGAGGAGGTACAGTATTGGCCAATATTGTACTAGGTACAAAGCTGAAAGACATGACAAGTGGATTTGAGGCATTTCAAAGAGAAGTGCTTGAAAACATGGATTTAGATGCATTTATGTCACGAGGGCATATGTATCAGACAGAAATGCGTTATTATTGCAGAAACTATAACACTATAGAAGTGCCTATCCATTATGTAGGAAGCTCTTCAAGTCTGAAAATGTCTTCTGTTACAGAGGCACTATCAATTTTATTTAAATTAAAAAAGAATGAGAAGGCAGTGTTCAAAAAATGAAACACGTAAAATATTTGATATTAGGCGCTGGGCCGGCAGGACTGACTTTGGCCAGATGTTTAAAAGATAAAGGTGAAGATTCTATTCTTGTCCTTGAAAAAGAAAACGAAGCCGGTGGCCTGTGCAGGAGCCAGATTGTTGATAATAGTCCTTTAGATATTGGTGGAGGACATTTCCTTGATGTAAGAAGACCAAAGGTAGTTGAATTTATATTCAAATATATGCCTGAGGATGAATGGAATGTTTTTGAAAGAGACAGCCAGATTAGCATAAATGATCAATACATTAACCATCCTTTTGAAGCAAATATCTGGCAAATGGATACAGAACAGCAGCTGGACTACTTGGTTTCTATATCTGAAGCTGGGTGTAACAGAGGAATTCCTAAGCCGCAGGAATTTACGAAATGGATCGAATGGAAGCTTGGAAAAAAGATAGCTGAAGATTATATGCTTCCATATAATAGCAAAATATTTGCAAATGATTTGGATCAGCTTGGTACATACTGGCTTGAAAAACTTCCTGACGTAAGCTTTAGAGACACATTAAGATCCTGCCTGGATCATAAGGCGTATGGTAAGCAGCCAGGCCATGCCAGTTTCTATTATCCAAAGAAATATGGGTATGGTGAAGTTTGGCTTAGAATAGCTGCGTCAATGAAAGAAAACATCGTATATAACACAGCTGTACAAAAACTTGATTTGGACAAAAAAGAAATCTGTTGCAGCGATGGAATAGTTATCTCTGCTGACAAGATAGTTACAACAATTCCATGGACATCTTTTGATGAAATTCAGGGATTGCCAGAAGAATTGACTAAAAAAATACCAGAATTAAAGCATAGTTCTATTGAGGTGAGATATGTATCTGAGAATATGGACACAAAGGCTCATTGGATTTATTATCCTCAGCCGGATATTCCTTACCACAGAATTTTGGTCAGACATAATTTTTGCCCAAACAGCAAAGGTTATTGGCTTGAAACAAGAAAAGAAAGAATTGATCAGAATCCGGAAAGCTCATTTGCATATATGAATGACTATGCATATCCTCTCAATACTATTGGAAAACCAGAATTGGTAAAAGATATTTTGGATAAGGCCAAAACCAAGGAAGTATATGGCCTTGGTAGATGGGGTGAACATAGTCATTACAATTCTGACCTTGTAGTTGAGCTTGCAATGAATATGTCGGGAAATATTTGAATATGAAACCATTAAAAAAAATTATTTGTGTAATACTTATTTTTTTATTAGCATCAGGATTATTATTGTGCTTAAACCGAAAAGCTAAAGATACAATAATATCAGAAGAGACATATCCGCCAGTAGCAGATACAGCAAGCTATGTTGTACTGAATGAAGGGAATGATTTTCAAGTATATATCGAGCCGGTAGAAGATATAAGTATCGATGGTTTTGAACTGCTTATTGTCAATACGGACATGGCAGGAAGTGGTATTTTAACTATGAGCCTTTCTTGTAATGGTGATGAGCTGTGGAACGGAGAAATCAGCGAAAACGCCATAACTGCAGGATCCTGGCTATCAGTTGACGCTGACGTTGACCTAATATCTGGTAATAGCTATACCATGACCTTTGATGTAAAAGGGTTCAGCCCATATTTTATACAGACAAGTCAGTCAGAAATAGAAAACAGCTTAGGCTTTAAAGAAGTTGTAATTACTAATGGAAGCGAAGCGAATAGTGGAATATCACTTGGCTATAGCCAGTCATATAGCAAGGAATTAAAATTTGGAGATATTTTTTATCTTTCAAGGTTCGTGGTAGTGCTATTTGCAATTATTGGGACGATTTTAATAATAGCGACACCAGAAAAAGTATGTGAGCAGATTACTAAAATCGTAAGTAATGCTAATACAGCTTTAATAATAAATGACATATTATTACTTTTGATATTTATTGTTTTGAGCATTTATATTTTTTATAAAGGGTACATTGATAGTATATATATTACTTCAGATTCAGCAGGTTACCTGAGAGAAGCTGTAAATATGGCAAATGGAAATGGCTTCTCCTATGATGGCCTTTCTGGTTATGATAGTTGGTTTGCTAATTGGCCAATCATCTACCCGGCTATGATTGCTCTTGTAATGGTAGTGACAAAAACAGAAGCTTATTTGGCATCCAAAATTTTATCAATAGTTTTGGTGGGAATAATACTTCTGGTTATGAGATTAGCCTTTAAAGATAAAGCATGGGCATATAGTCTTGCACTGGTTAATACTGGATTTATTACTATTGCATATACTACCTGGAGTGAATTGCCATTTATGCTGTTCATGCTAGGCTTTGGCCTTATATTTGCCAAAGTTATTCAGGACGAGTCGGTTTCTGTTAAAAACTATGTTTTATTAGCATTACTTTTAATAGCAACAGAACTAACAAGATATTTTGGAATATATCTTTGGGTGGTAACAGGCTTGTTTATATTAAGCTATGGCTATAAATATATAAAAAACAAAAACAATAGCCTTAGAAACAAATGCATTGGGCTTGTTGCTGTTGATGCGGCTGGATTTGTAGTATACATGGGCTATATGATGCTCAATAAGATTATGAATGGAATGGCCTCAGGAGTTAGCCGCAGAATGTGGTGGGATGATTATGAGACGCTGACAAAGGATCTTATTGATTCATTGGTTACTGAGATTTTTAATATATTTAATGCAGACGCGCCACAGTATATTGCTAATTTGGATTACGCCATGAAAGCGCTTTTTGTAATGGCAGTTCTGGCAACGCTTATTATATTTGCCATAAAGAATTCTGAAAAAAATTCTCTAGAAGCAGTATTGTTTACAATGGCAGCAGTTTATTATGGAATGTTTATCGTAATCCGTTATTTTTCATCAATGGATACTTTTTATTATAGATTCTTTGAGCCGGCAACATTCCTGATTACTATTGCGCTCATAGGCATTATAGTTAAAAATGCAAGCAAAATGTTGATATATCTGGTGCAGTTTTTAATACTTATTATTGTAATAGCAAATGCAAAAACATTTGTTGATGAAGGATATTTGTCCAAGGAACCGTATTATAATGTTATTACCAGAGCCTGGGACGAAGAATACAAAGAAATTCCAGAAAAATCAGTTATTATTTTTAATGATAATGATTACAGATCAACTTATTATAGGGCTGACATTATAGATGGAACAATAGAGCCTGCAGACACCTGCGAAAGCATTGCCGAGAAATACTATGGATCTGATTATTTATGTATTAAGGCTGAGTTTGCAAAAGTCATGATAGAAGATGGCGGCTATAATGATGACGTTGAAGAGATGCTTAGTGAAGGACTGATGGAAAAGTCAGCAGATGCAGAATATATAGTAATTTCTATGAAATAAGGAAAAGTGATGATTTTTGATACACACGCTCATTATGATGATGAAAAGTTTGATGAAGACAGAGAGGAATTAATTAATAGCCTTCAGCAAGCTGGGATTGGTCATGTAGTGGATGCAGCATCAAACCTAGATAGTTGCAAAAAGATTTTAAAGCTGATAGATAAATATCCACATATCTATGGAACAATAGGTATACATCCTAGCGATTGTGGTGAGCTTACAGAAAATGATTTTGAATGGATAAAAAAACAGACCCAACATCCTAAAATTTTAGCAATAGGTGAAATTGGCCTCGATTATTATTGGCCTGAGCCTGACCACGATTTACAGAAAAAATGGTTTGAAAGACAGCTCGGTCTTGCAAAAGAAGTTAACCTGCCGGTTGTGATTCATTCCAGAGATGCGGCAGCAGATACTCTTGATATGATAAAAGAAGCTAATTTGCCAGTCAATACTGTTGATATTCATTGTTTTTCCTATTCAAAGGAAATGGCAAGAGAATACCTGAACATGGGGTATTATATAGGTGTGGGCGGTGTTGTAACCTTCAAAAACGCTAAAAAGCTAAAGGAAGTCGTAGAGTATACGCCAATAGAAAATATATTACTTGAAACAGATTGTCCATATCTTGCGCCGGAACCAAACAGAGGAAAGAGAAATTCCTCCTTAAATCTTCCTTATGTGGTAGAGAAAATAGCAGAAATAAAAAACATGAGTGTAGAAGATGTAATAAGCATTACAGAGCGTAACGCATTTAGTTTTTATAGAATGAGGTAACCATGGCATATCTTGGTAATTCTAAGGCAACTCTTGAAGTTGTAAAAAAATACAATTTAAGCATACAAAAAAAGTTTGGCCAGAACTTCCTGATAGATAGTGATGTGCTGGAAGGCATAGTTGAGGCAGCAGGCGTAACAAAAGACGACTGCATACTAGAAATTGGCCCTGGAATAGGAACTATGACTCAATACCTTGCAGAAAGTGCAAGAGAAGTAGTGTCTATTGAAATAGACAAAGCCCTTATTCCGATTTTGAATGATACTTTGTCAGAATATGATAATGTGACAATCATCAACAATGATGTGTTAAAAACAGATATTGAACAAATCGTAAAAGAACATAATGGAGGCAAGCCTGTTAAAGTAGTGGCAAACCTACCTTACTATATTACAACTCCAATTATTATGAGACTTTTTGAAGAACATCTTCCTATCGAAAGCATAACAGTAATGATTCAGAAGGAAGTTGCAGATAGAATGGAGACTGGTCCTGGAACAAAGGATTATGGAGCACTATCACTGGCTGTTCAATATTATTCAAAGCCTAGTAAAGTAATGGTTGTGCCTCCTTCAAGCTTTATTCCTATGCCAGGAGTAAGCTCAGAAGTTATACATTTGGAATGCTACAGAGAACTTCCGGTAAAGACACAGGATGAGGATTTAATGTTTAGAATAATAAGAGCTGCATTCAATCAGAGAAGAAAAACACTGGTTAATAGTATTTCCTCTCTTGGAGAGTTTTCCAAGGATGAAGTACAAAAAGCACTCGAAAAAATGAATCTTATGGCAACAACCAGAGGAGAAGCACTAACTCTTGAACAATTTTCTGAGCTTTCAGATAACCTAAAAGCGTTAAAAATGCAGTAAAATCAAAGAAATACAGCATTTGGTTACTTTGACATCACTATATGCGTATGATAAACTAAACACAAGATATAGTAGATAATAAGCTAAATGCACCAAAGAGGTGGGGATATTTTGGATAAGTATGAATATAAAGTACGTGCGGATGCAATAAGATCGCTCATTGGGGAAGGAAAATACGTTGAAGCTGTTGAAATTGCTGATACTATTGACTGGAAAAAAGTAAAGAGCGTTAATATGCTCTGCACAATAAGTGACTTATATAAGATAAACAGACGTTTCGAAGATAGTAAAGACATTCTATTATTGGCCTATAACCGTTGTCCTACGGCAAGGGCTATTGTCTATTCCTTGTGCGAATTATCCATTAAAATGGGTGAATTTGTACAAGCTGTCGAGTACTACAAAGAATTTGTTAGAATCGCACCAAGAGATACAGGTAGATATATACTTCAGTACAAGCTATATGAAGCTCAGGATGTAAGTCAAGTCGGAGGCCAAG
>JAZRKG010000074.1:0-6176 GCA_045646185.1 Butyrivibrio sp. | reverse complement strand
GCCATTGAAATAAATGGAGCACTTGTTTCCCGCGCTATGCTGCAGCCGGGACGGAGTAATATCTGTCTTTTCAGGAATATGTCAAAAGGAGTTGTCAAAAGAGTCTTTTTCTACAGGGAGCTTCAGGCTATGGGAGAGGATAATGACTGCCACGTTTTGATTCATGGAATGTATAGCGATGGACGTTTTTCCAAAGTGCCGCCATATAAATATAAAATAGAATTTATAGGGGACAGCATATCTTCAGGAGAAGGCACCTACGGCGCTCACGAGGATATGGACTGGATTCCGATGTATATGTCGAGTAGTCATAATTATATAAATATGATTTCCAAAAAAATGAATGCTGATGTGCGAATAATTTCTCAGGGCGGCTGGGGAGCGTACTGCAGCTGGGATAGCAATCTTGAGCACAACATTCCTGCAATCTATGACAAGGTCTGCGGTCTTGCCTACGGAGAATACAATCAGAGCCTTGGCGCAGACAAAGAGTACGACTCATCCACCTGGCAGGCAGACGCTGTCGTAGTAAATCTTGGAACAAACGATGCCTCAGGCCTTTTGAACGACCCTTCCCTTCAGGTAAAAGATGTTGAGGAAGCCGTTTACCTGTTTTTGCAAAAAATAAGGAGAAACTATCCGGCAGCAGCTATTGTCTGGGTGTATGGAATGCTGGGCTATGGCATAGCGCCAAACATCAGCCGTGCAGTAACAAGATACATAGACGAGACAGGCGACAAGAAGGTTATGTACCTTACTTTGCCAAATACACTGGAGGATGAATATGGCTCCAGAGAGCATCCGGGCCTAAAAAGCCATGAAAAAGCAGCCAAAATGCTTAGTGACTTTCTGAAAACTGCCCTTGGTCAGAATTAAATTGAAAATTTGTTTTTAATAGCCCTTGCTTTTTAGCTAAAAAAAGTTAAAATTAAGTAAATGCTTTAGCTAAAGGAGAAGGGCTATTATTATGGATATTAGGTATGAAAAAGAAAACAGGCTGTTTATTATTGAAACAGATAATACCAGCTATTGTATGGGGATTGTTGATGAGGAAGGGTTCCTGGCGCACTTGTATTATGGGGATAAAATTGCGCAGGAGGATGCGGCTTACCTTCTAAAAACTATTGAACCGCAGTTTGTTCCGTCCACAAATCAGCGTGACAAAAGCGCTTTCATGGACAGATTTCCGTTTGAATATTCCTCAAATAATGTAGGTGATTACAGAAAAAACAGTATTGATATAACTGACAAAGACGGCCACAGCGCAGTGCTGTTGGGCTACGAGGCACACGAGATATTTGATGGCAAAAAAGGCCTTGAAGGGCTTCCTGCAACCTTTGGAAATGACAAGGATTGTAAGACTTTGGAAATCACTCTGGCAGATAAGGTTACAGGTCTTAAGGCAGTTCTGTCTTATAGTATTTTCGAGGGCCTTGATGTTATTGCCAGGAGTGTAAAGCTTGTAAATGCTTCTGCTGATGCCATTATGATAAATAAGGTTATGTCCATGACCATGGATATGGACAATGAAGATTATGAGCTACTCACCCTCTATGGTTCCTGGGGCAGAGAGCGTGCCATGGACTTTAGAAAAATAGGTTTCGGCGACACTGCCATTGAGTCTTTTAGAGGAGAGTCTTCCCATCAGTTCCAGCCTTTTATGGCACTTACCCAGGGAGATTCACAGGATAGCGGTAAGGTATATGGATTTTCCCTTGTATATTCTGGAAACTTTGAGGCAGGTGTGTGCAGAAGCCAGTTTAACAGCCTTAGATTAAATATGGGTATTGGCTCCAAGAACTTTTGCTGGAAGCTTGACGCAGGTGAGACTTTCCAGGCGCCTGAAGTAATCCTTGCGTACTCTGGCTGCGGACTTGGACGGATGACCAGAAATTATCATGACCTTTATAGAAATCACCTGATCAGAAGTAAGTATCGCGACATGGAGAGACCGATTCTTATAAATAACTGGGAAGCTACTTACTTTGATTTTGACAATGAGAAATTAGTATCTATCGCTAAAAAAGCCAGAGAGTGCGGCATAGAAATGCTGGTAATGGACGATGGCTGGTTTGGCGAGAGAAATGATGATAACACAAGCCTTGGAGACTGGTTCGTAAATGAGAACAAGCTTAAGGGCGGCCTGAAAAAACTTGTTGATGATGTAAATGCTCTTGGAATGAAGTTTGGAATATGGATGGAGCCTGAGATGGTATCACCAGCGTCAAAGCTTTATGAAGCTCATCCGGACTGGGCAATTCAGATTCAGGGCAGAACTCCTTGTAGAAGTAGAAATCAGCTTGTGCTGGATATTACAAGAAAAGAAGTTTCTGACTATGTATATGGCAGAATCAAAGATATACTTAGCTCTGCCAATATCGAATATGTTAAATGGGATATGAACAGACAGCTCTCAGACCTTGGTTCTCTTGGACTTGACAGAGATTGCCAGGGTGAGCTCAGTCACAGATATATGCTGGCTGTATACGCGCTTCAGGAAAGACTTATAACAGACTTCCCAAATCTTCTTTTGGAAAACTGTTCAGGCGGCGGAGCAAGATTTGATGCCGGAATGCTATACTATAGCCCGCAGATATGGTGCTCGGATGATGCAGATGCAATTGAAAGACTTGCAATTCAGGAAGGCACAAGTCTTATTTTTCCGCTAAGTACTATGGGTGCGCACGTATCAGACTGTCCTAATCACACAGTAGGCAGGACGACTCCGTTTAAGACAAGAGGAGATGTTGCTCTTGCAGGAACTTTTGGCTATGAGCTTGATGTAACAAAGATTCCAGAGACTGACAGGCAGGATATTCCTCGCCAGGTTGAGGTTTATCACAAATACAATCATCTGGTAAGAAGCGGAGATTATGAAAGAATTGCTTCCTATCAGAGAAATCATGAGTTTGATGCCTATGCGGTTATCAGCAAAGACAAAAAAGAAGCTCTTCTGACCTATGTGCAGGTTCTTGCAAAGCCAAATGGCACAAGAAAGCTTGTCAGAATCAAGGGCCTTGAAGATAATACTATTTACCAGATAGACGGTAGTGACGTAAAGATTCTTGGATCAACTATCAGAAATATTGGTATTAAAATGCCGGACCTTAGAGGAGATTTCCAGTCCGAGCTTATTCATCTAATAGCTGTAAAATAAAAAAATGAGGTGGAGTATGGCAAAGAAAACAACAATGTCAGATATTGCTGCAGAACTTGGAATAAGTACTGTTACAGTTTCCAAGGCGTTGTCTGGCCAAAAAGGCGTGAGCGAGGAGATGAGGCAGAGAATCATTGACCTTGCAGAAGAAAGAGGTTATCAGAAATCTTTTTCCTCAAAGCTTGAAGAAAACTACAAGATAGGAATACTGATTGCTGGAAGATATCTGGGAAATATTGATTCCTTCTATGGACACATGTATCAGATATTTTCTGCCAAAGCGGGGAAAATAGGTTCTTTTACAATGCTTGAAGTTCTAAGCGACGAGGATGAAAAAAATCTTGTATATCCAAAGCTCATTGGAGATGGCAACGTAGATGCAGTAGTTATCATGGGTGCTTTAAGTGAAGAGTATCTTAATATGCTGGATGATAAAATGGAGACTCCTGTGTTTTATATGGATTTCACAGATCGCAACCACAAGAAGGATTCTGTTATATCCGGAAGCTACTATGGAGCGTACATTCTGACTAATTACCTTTTTGACAAAGGACATAAAGATATCGGATATGTCGGGACTTTGCTTTCAACACCATCTATCACAGATAGATATCTTGGATATATGAGAGCTATGATGGAGCATGGCGTTTCAATAAATCCTGACTGGGTTTTGAATGATCGTGACATAGAGGATCAGTTCATTGATATTGAGAAAAATGTCAGGTTCCCTAAGGGGAAGCTTCCTACAGCCTTTGTCTGCAACTGTGACCTGACAGCTTCTCTTTTCATGAAGTATCTGAAAACAAAAGGTTATTCAGTTCCACAGGATATCTCTCTTGTGGGCTATGACGATTTCCTTTTTGCAGAGAGCTCCAGCGTGGGAATCACTACCTACAAGGTTGACATGGAAGAAATGGTCCGCAGGACCTTAAAACGCATCCTTCACACTTTGAAGGGTGAAAAGTATCGCGGCGGACTGAGTATTGTTGAAGGCTATCTTGTGGAAAAGGATAGTGTAA
The DNA here is from genome assembly GCA_045646185.1 of Butyrivibrio sp. GTDB lineage: Bacteria > Bacillota > Clostridia > Lachnospirales > Lachnospiraceae > Butyrivibrio. The sequence goes on along the minus strand of JAZRKG010000074.1, from coordinate 2,000 downwards.
AGATTATTAAGTGATGCGCAGCGGATTTGCGGCTGCTAAAGTTAGGCCTATTTGATACTGAACTTATCAATAGGCCTAATATTAAATTAATCCTCAAAATAAACGAAAAAACATTAAACTAATTAAGCTAATTTAACGCAGATTAAAATTAGCCTCAAATAAGCAAAGTTTAACTTAAAATCTCATCATCGAAACTCCCTGAATCTCAGGGAAACTAAATCCCAAACATTCTAATATCGCTCAAACTCAATATATATACCAACGAAACTTTCAATAGTAAATCTTGCTAAAAACAAACTTCACTTTTTGTTTATTAAGTAGAAGTTAGGTAAATATTTAGCTAAAATATTGACTAATAAAAATTAAGTAATAAAATTAGAATTAGCTAAAAACTTATTTTGTATTTTTAAGGAGGAAAACATGAAAAGTAAAAGAGTTTTATCATTGTTGGTAGCTTCCGCTATGGTGGCATCTTTAATGGGATGTGGTTCTTCAACTGATGAAGGACAGACAACTAATCAGACTGATAGCACAGAGACAGCTGCTCAGACTGAGAGTGCAACAACTGACACACAGACAGAAAGTTCTGAAAGCGGAGATTCTACAGAGCTTTCATACACAACTCTCAATATTGAGGACTATACAGATTTAACAGCTTCCATCAAATTCATTCACCACAAGACAGACCGTGAAGAAGATGGAACAATGGCTTCAATGATCGCTGAGTTCAATGAACAGTTCCCAAATATCACAGTTACAACTGAAGCTATTACAGATTATGCAGAGGATGCACTGCTTCGTCTTTCAACAGGAGACTGGGGCGACATTATGTTTATCCCTGCAGTAGACAAGACAGACCTTTCTACATACTTTATGCCTTTTGACACACTTGAGAATCTTTCAGAAGAGCTTAACTTTGTAGATGCATGGGAGTACGGCGGAAACTGCTATGGTATCCCATATATGGCTAACGCACAGGGCGTTCTTTACAACAAGAGAATCTTTGAAGAGGCTGGAATCACAGAGCTTCCAACAACTCCAGAAGAATTTATTGCAGCTCTGCAGCTTATCAAGGAAAACACAGATGCTATTCCACTTTATACTAACTACGCAGCAGGCTGGACAATGGGTGCCTGGGATGCATATGTAGGATGCGTATCAAATGGTGATAACACATATATGAACCAAAAGCTGGTACATACAGCTGAGCCTTTCTCAGATCCAGGTGATGGAACAGGTGCTTACAACGTATACAAGATTCTCTATGATGCATGCGCAGAAGGCCTTATCGAAGATGACTATACAACTACAGACTGGGAAGGCTGTAAGGGTATGTTCAACAGAGGCGAGATTGCAACAATGGTACTTGGTTCATGGGCTTATGCACAGATGCAGGAAGCTGGAGACCAGCCAGAAGATGTTGGCTACATGCCATTCCCTATTACGGTTGATGGAACACAGTATGTAAGTGCTGGTGGCGATTACAACTATGCAATCAATATCAATTCTTCTGATGAAAACAAGCTTGCTTCACTTATCTTTGTTAAGTGGATGGTTGAAGAGTCTAACTGGTGCTACAACGAAGGCGGTTACACAGTAGTTAAGGGCGGCGAGAATCCAGATATGTACGCAGCATTTGATGGTTGTGAAGTTCTTTCAGATCAGCCAGCTCTTTCAGGTGAAGAGACATACCTTAACGACATGAACGCTGAGTCAGAGCTTTCAATCAATGCAGGCGGAAACAACAAGGTACAGCGCATTGTAGAAGCTGGTGCTACAGGCTCAGAGAGCTTTGATGACATCATGGCTGACTGGAACCAGAAGTGGCAGGATGCTCAGGAAGAGCTTGAAATTGAAGTGCTCTATTAAATATATTGATCGTACTGAGCTGACCTTTGATCATTACGTCATATAAATATGTTACTTATATTCTCATAAAAAATATAAAACCCTTTTTATAAATCTTATTATTTTCTAGGCCGGGGGGTGATCTTCCCCCG
>JAZRKG010000073.1:0-3966 GCA_045646185.1 Butyrivibrio sp. | reverse complement strand
TTCAAGCTTGGCGTCATGTCCTTCTCTTACTGCCTGTCCTTCTGCAATCACAATTTCCTTGCAATACTCTCTTTTGGCAAAAAAGGCCTTAATATTATCATTTTTTACACCAAAAATAATCTTACGATAAGCCAGGTCCTTTAAGACCTCTGCTTCGTTCATAAGCTCAGCACCCTCTGTAGGAGGATAAAAAATAGCTGTAACCTGCATGCGGTCTCTGGAAACCTGAATTGCACAGCATTCCCTTATAGGTAAGATTTTGGCCTGTGAAAAGACCACGACATTACCTTCCGCCTTAGTTACAGCATCATTTATTATAACAACATCATGTTCGATCTTATGGGCATCAAGATAATCCCTGACGTCATTAGTTTGCAAAGCATCGCCGCCATCTGTTGGCGGAAACACTCTGATTCCGGTTCCTTCATCAGTTACTACCAATTGAAAATACCCATTCATTGTAATTTACCTCAATATATAGTTTTAGTTTAGTTCATTCAAAATACCAAGATAATCTCCAAGCTTGGTTCTCATTTTCTGGAGTGCCCTTGTATGAAGCTGGGACACCCTGGATTCAGATACTTCAAGAACATTACTTATTTCCTTAAGAGTCAGCTCTTCATAGTAATAGAGCAAAATAACTTTCTTCTCTTTATCTGTGAGCAGTTCAAGAGACTCAGCAAGCATTCTCTTAAGCTCGTCTTTTTCAACAGCTTCTTCAGGCTTAATGAATCCGGCATTGTGATTATTTTCATCTTCAGGAATGTCACTACCCTGATCCATGAACTCATTAAGAGAAACCACATTTGTAACCTTCATCTGATTCTGCCAGTTCTGATACTCGTCATCAGAAATCTCAAGTTTTTCAGCAATTTCAGCATCGGTAGCTACATGACCACCATCTTTCTCGATTTCTTTTATGGCTGCATCAATTTTTTTCTGACGTTGTCTAACAGTACGTGGAATCCAATCCATTTTTCTAATCTGATCAAGAATGGCACCACGAATACGAAGGCTTGCGTAAGTTTCAAACTTTACATCCTTCATCAGATCGAACTTATCGATTGCATCTATCAGACCAAATATTCCATAGCCTACCAGGTCATCATACTCAACATTAAAACCCAAATACATGCTAAGTCTGCCCGCAACGAGCTTAACCAGAGGAGCGTACTCCAAAATAAGCTGTTCTCTCAGCTCTGGCGATTTATTTGTCTGATATTCATTCCATAACTTATTCTTGCCTGCTTCATCCATAGTCAAACACACCCCAAATAAGTTTGATTTTACCTGTCATCCTGAGGCTCTGTATCACCGCCTTCTGCATCTATATCCAATTCCTCATTGGCTTCAGATTCCATTTCGGCCAGTTCCGCCTCAGCTGCAGCTCTTTCAGCATCCTCTTTTTCCTGATTTATGCGCATAAAATAAGTAATCATTTTTTCAAGCGACGCACCAATAATCAAAAAGAGAACCGCTGAACCTAGTACAATTATTAACCAATCCCCCATTTCGAAACGCTGCAGGTACGTATGGATTGCAATAATCGCCGTACCTGACAGCATTACGAACGGAGTAATAAGTTTAATTTTATTGACTTCTTTTCCGGTCTTCATATAACCTTCTCAGGCTTACCAACTGCCCTAATCACATAGTCTCCGGTTTCTGGATAGAATATAACTGTTCGTCCATAGGAATCACCCGTATCCTGAGCAAGAACCTTTATATTCAGTTCCTTTAATTTTTGCAGGGACGCAGCAACATTTCTGTCACCTACACGCATACTGGAATTTGCACTTTGAAATGCAAACATCTGCGCTCCACCAGCAATCTTGGCTACAAGTCTTTGTCTGCTGGCGCCTTTGGCAACAACCTGCTTTACAAGTTCTTCAATGCCTGTATCTGCAAACTTAGGAATATTACTATTATTTTTTATTTCCTTTGAATCCGGTAGCATTATATGTGCCAGTCCGCCAATCTTTGTAACAGGGTCCCTAATAGCAATTCCAACGCAAGAACCAAGTCCGAGAGTTGTGATACCATCAGGGCTGACACAGATATTCAGATCGGCCATTCCAACCTTTATAATCTGACTCATTATGTCGCTCCTTTAACTAATTACAAATTGATATCACTAATTCCCAAAGCTGTTAATATCTTGGCATATCCTTCAAGATCAGGTAAAAGAATGAAATAGCCGCTCAGCTTTACCTCATCAAAGAACTGTGTCTCAATAAGGAGCATGCTGTCACCCATTACACCAAATTCAATAGCAGGAACACTTAAAATAGCACCGGCCATATCAATAGCAAGATATGGAACCGAAGGTATCATCTTAAGATTGGTCATCTGCGAAAGTGAATTCAGATAAGAACCGGCAATAATGTTTCCTACTTCTTTTAAAGCAGACATCTGAATCTCATCAAGAGGTTCGTCTGCTCCAGTCTCTTCCTGCATCATCATCTTGCTTACAAGATGCCTTGCTGAGTTCTGTTCAAGAAGGAACATGATACTTCCATCAATATCGCCTTCAACCTTAAGGTAAATGCCTGCCATTATCTGCTCGGCACCGCCCATCATATCTCCCACATCCTTGAAATCAAGGAGCTTTACCTGTGGAACGGACATATCAATCTTGCCGCCCATCATCTGAGCCAGTGCTGTAGTAGCATTACCTGCACCTATATTACCTATCTCTTTTAAAACATCAAAGTACTGACTTGATAGTTCATCGAAACTTAAATTACCCAAGCTTTACTCCCTCCTATCCGTAGGTGATTAAGCGTTTTCCTTCTTTTCAGAAGAATCAAGCTCAACGGTATTAAGATCCAGAATAGAAACAAGACCATTTTCATGATGACCTACACCACTAATAAAGGTATTCTTCTTTTCCTTACTCTTACTGTCGTAACCAACCTTTTCAATATTATTGGAGCTAAGTGTAAGAACCTGGTTAACCTGGTCAACAATTATTCCTACCAAATCTCCCTCTGACGTCTTCAAAATAATAATTCTTGTCTTATCGGTGATCTCATCATCATCTATTCCCATTTTACGTCTAAGACTCATAACAGGAACAATCTCACCACGAATATTAATAACACCCTTTAAATATTCAGCGACCTGAGGAACTCTGGTAATCTGCTGCATTCTAACAATGTTATCAATATATCTGATATCTATGCCATAGGACTCATCGCCAAGTCTGATGACAATAAACTGTATCATTTCGCCAGTATCGGCAGTATCTCTAAGTTCGTTCATCGCATTTCTCCTTTACTCAAATCAAACAAGCTGGTTAGTATCAAGAATAAGAGCAATTTCACCATCACCAAGAATAGTAGCGCCACTTATCATCTTGCACTTATTGATATACTTTCCAAGAGGTTTAATAACAATTTCCTGCTGTCCCATCAGCTCATCAATTACAAAGCCAAATAACTTATCACCCTTCTTGGTGATAACTACTATCAGGTCTTCGTCGTCACTTCTTGTGCTGTCAATATCAAGTACTTCATTAAGTCTTACTATAGGAGTTACAATGCCACGAAGATTAATAACTTCTTTATTTTCTACAAACTTCAGATCATTAGGTGATACATCTTCAATGCTCTGGATTGCATCAAGAGGAATAGCGTACTTTTCGCCACCGATAACAACCATCAGAGCCTGAATGATAGCAAGTGTAAGAGGAAGTCTAATTGTAAATGTGCTTCCCTCTCCGAGTTTTGTCTTAACTTCAACATCGCCACCTAAAGCTTCAATCTTAGTCTTAACAACATCAAGGCCAACACCTCTACCAGAAACATCTGATACAACCTTTGCCGTTGAGAAACTTGGTTTAAATAAGAGATCAATAATATCCTTATCTGTCATTGTATCAGCCTGTTCAGCTGTTATTGTACCCTTCTCAATAGCTTTATTTCTAACATTTTCAACATCAATACCGTTACCATCATCTGTAAC
>JAZRKG010000072.1:0-19044 GCA_045646185.1 Butyrivibrio sp. | reverse complement strand
CTTCAATAGCTGCACAATATGCAACAGGTGTTAAGTCCATAACCTCCTGTACACTTGAATCACACAGCATAGCAGCACCAGTCTGACGGCATGCATATACGTCAGAGTGATCGCCAAAGATATTAAGTGCGTGTGAAGCTACGCAACGAGCTGAAACGTTAAATACGCCTGGCAGTCTCTCACCTGCTACCTTATAGATATCTGGAATCATAAGGAGAAGTCCCTGAGAAGCTGTATAGGTGGATGTTAATGCTCCAGCAACAAGTGAACCGTGTACGGCACCTGCAGCACCTGCCTCAGACTGCATTTCTGTAATCTGTACTGGCTGTCCAAAAATATTTTTCTTGCCAGCTGTTGCCCATTCATCTACGTGTTCTGGCATAACAGATGATGGTGTAATTGGGTACATAGCAGCTACTTCTGTATACGCATATGATGCATATGCAGCTGCTTCATTACCGTCCATGGTTTTCATAGATCTTGCCATTTTAAATCCTCCTACCATATTTATATTTTGATTGTGTAAATTATTAGATGCCCATATAGCACAAAATATCCATGCACAAATATTCCCCTTTGACCAGAAATTATCTGTGTATAGATACTTTTATCTAACAAATCTGCCATGTTTTATGTTATCATTTAGGGCCTATAATGTCAATGTTTACGCCTATTTGGCGCTATTTATGTAAGCCCTTTCACAAACCCTTGCAATCACACTATTTCGCCCTTTTTCGAATAATTAACTACAAGATATGCAATATTTTAGAAATTGTTTATTATATCAATAATTTTTATCATTATTAACTGGCATTAACGCAAAAACTTCTCAATAACTCCTTGCTATCGGTTTTTATTTATATTATTATGATATAGTAATAACGATTAGGAACGGCAAATCCTAATCGATTTTTGGCGTATTTTTATTTATTTCAATTTCAGGAAGGAGATTATTAATATGGCATACGTTATTAGCGATTCTTGCATTAGCTGTGGTTCATGTGCAGCTCAGTGCCCTGTTTCAGCTATTTCTCAGGGAGATTCTCAGTATGAGATCGATGCTAACACATGTATCGATTGCGGTTCATGCGCAGCTCAGTGCCCTGTTTCAGCTATTTCTCAGGGTTGATTATTTTAGAAATTTAAAGCCTTGGCTTTTGCCAAGGCTTTTTTCATGTCTTTATTCACCCTTATGTCTTTTCTCAAGATTAGCAAACTTGGTGTATTCCGGCATCCATAAGAGTTCTACTGTTCCAATAGGGCCGTTTCTTTGTTTTGCTATTATGATCTCTGCGACACCCTTTTTCTCGGTATCTTTATTGTAATAGTCATCACGATAGATGAACATTACCATATCGGCATCCTGCTCGATAGCTCCAGATTCACGAAGGTCAGATAGCATAGGCCTGTGATCCGGTCTTTGTTCTACAGCTCGGGAAAGCTGTGACAATGCTACAACTGGTACGTTTAATTCCCTCGCCAGCGCTTTCAGAGATCTTGATATATCTGAAATCTCCTGCTGTCTGGAATCAGATGATCTGCCACTTCCACTCATAAGCTGAAGGTAGTCGATCATAATTATCTTAAGGTCATGTTCCATTTTGTATTTTCTACATTTGGAACGAAGCTCCTGGATTGATATACCAGGTGTATCATCAATAATAAGGTTGGAACCGCCAATTAAGTCAGCACTTTCAATAAGCTTTTCCCAGTCCATATCAGACATATTACCCGTTCTGATATGCTGTGAATCTACGTGAGATTCCATAGCTAAAAGCCTGTTAACAAGCTGTTCCTTTGACATTTCCAGCGAAAATATAGCTACTGTTTCATTTTTGTGAAACGCCATAAACTGTGCAATATTCAGAACAAAAGCTGTTTTACCCATTGATGGTCTTGCTGCTATAAGTATAAGATCTGATGGCTGAAAGCCTGCAGTATCATAATCCAGATCAGTGAAACCTGTTGGAAGACCTGTTACAGACCCTTTTTGCTTACTTGCTTTTTCAATTTTATTAAGAGAATTCATTACTATCTGGCTGATAGGTACAAATTCTCCAACGTTTCTGTTCTGTGTTATCTGGAAGACTCTTTTTTCTACATCATTTAAAAGTCCTTCCATGTTATCCGCTTCGGTATAGCAGTTATTGATTGTATCTTCGCTAACATGAATCAGTCTTCTAAGAGTGGATTTTTCTGCAACAATCTGCGCATAGTATTTGACATTGGCAGAAGTTGGAACAGCTCTGACAAGATCTGTTATATATTCAAGACTGCTCACCTGCGGTGGTACATTTTTTTCTTTTAATTTATTCTGTAATGTAACTACGTCAACTGCCATTCCCTGTTTATCAAGTTCAACCATGGTGTCAAACAAGGTTCCAAGCTGACGGTTATAAAAATCATCACCTACAACTATTTCAGATGCAACTTCAATAGCGTCACGGTCCATAAGCATGGACCCGACAACGGATTGCTCTGCTTCAAGGCTGTTCGGTGCAGTTCTGTTTATTCCTGTATTCTCAGCCATATTTATCTTTCTTTAACCCCAACAATCATTCTTTGCTATTACAGTTCTTTTACTGATACTCTTAAAGTCGCAGTAACCTGAGGATGAAGCTTTACAGGTATCTCGTGTCCTCCAAAGGCTTTAATTGGTTCCTGGAGCTGCATTTTCTTCTTATCAAGGTCAAGTCCCAGCTGCTGTTTTGCTGCAGTAGCTATTTCTTTTGTAGACACTGATCCAAAGACACGTCCACCTTCACCAGCCTTCATTTTTACTTCTACTGTCTTTTCTTCAACTTTCTTTTTTAACTCCTGAGCTGCAAGTAACTGATTTTCAGCTGCCTTGGCATCTCTTTTCTGCTGTATCTTAAGCTCATTTAAGTTCTTTGCATTAGCTTCAACACCCAGTTTCTTAGGAAGTACAAAGTTTTTGGCATAGCCATCACTTACTTTTACTATTTCTCCCTTTTTACCAAGTGATTTAACGTCTTCTAAAAGTATTACTTCCATTGCTATTCCTTCTTCCTCTATTTATTACTTTTCTTGAATTTAGATTGTAAGCTCGCCATTATCAATCATGGTATCCAGTGTCTGCTTCACAATACCAATTACCTGATCAACAGACATGTCTGCCATCTGACAACCAGCCATATTCATATGGCCGCCGCCGCCCATTTTTTCTGTAATAACCTGAACGTTGACTTCATCAATTGATCTGGCACTTACATATACTTCGTTTTGGTATTCGGTACATACGAAGCTTGCCTTAACACCTTTTATATTGAGAAGTTCGTTTGCTGCCTGAGCACCGACAACTGTCGGGCTTGGCAAGCCTTCTCCGTCACATACAGATATTGCAAATACACCTCTGTAAATTTCTGCCTGACTAACAGCATCAGCTCTTGCCTTGTATTCACCAGCATCTTCTCTAAAGAGCTTTCTGACTCTTGTTACATCAGCGCCGTTTCTTCTAAGGAAAGCAGCTGCTTCAAAGGTTCTTACACCTGTCTTATTCATGAAGTTATTAGTATCTACCATGATTCCTGAGTACATACTGTCAGCTTCATCATTTCTGATCTTAACATCTTCTCCAATATATTGAAGTATCTCAGATACCATTTCACAGGCTGATGATGCATAAGGCTCAATATAAGACAATGTAGCATTTTCTATTATCTCTGTTCCCTGTCTATGGTGATCCAGTACTACTATAGTTTTGCAGAATCTAAGCAGTTCAGGACACTCTGTAATGCTTGGCTTATTAACATCAACAACTACAAGAACTGTATTGTTGTTTGCAACGTCTATTGCCTGCTGATTATTGATGATCATATCCTGCTCATATTCCAGATTATCCTTAAACAGGTCAACCAACGGTTTCATAGACTTTGTAACGTCATTTAATACAATGTGACACTTTCTGTTAAGGGTCTTGGCAATTCTATAAATACCTACAGATGAGCCAAAGCTGTCTACATCGCCCAGTCTGTGTCCCATTACAATTACTGTATCCTTACTTGTAATGATTTCCTTAAGAGCATGCGCTTTAACTCTGGCTTTAACTCTTGTACTCTTTTCAACCTGCTGGCTCTTTCCACCGTAATAAACAATATTCTCCGGAGTCTTTACAACAGCCTGGTCTCCACCTCTACCAAGAGCCAGATCAATGGCATTTCTTGCAAATTCGTAATTCTGTGAATATGACAGGCCATTAAGACCAATACCAATACTTAATGTAACTGCCATTTCGTTACCGATATTAACGGTTTTAACGTCTTCCAGCAGATCAAACTTATTATCCCTAAGCTTATCGCAGGACATTTTGGGCATTACTACAAAATATTTGTCTTTTTCAATCTTCTTGGCTATTCCATCACAGCCAGCTATGTATTTAGTAATCTTTCTATCAATAAGTGCCGTCAAAAGAGATCTTCTGACTTCTTCAACACTTTCAAGAGCCTCATCATAATTATCAAGATATATAAGTCCTGCAGCCAGGCTCTGATTATCTACTTCCTGAATAGCCAGCTTCAATGCCGTCTGGTCAAAAAGATATACCGCTATAAGATAGCCTTCGTATCCTCTGGCATCAATAATATCGCTATTTATAGCCATTTCATGAAGAGATATCTTTTTCAGCCTTGCCTGAAAATAGTTGTTTTCATAATCAAGCTCAAATATAGCTTCTTCCTCTTCCGGGAATTTGTCAGCTGTTATCTGTGGAAAAAGTGTTGTGATCGACTTATGGTATCCCTTTTCCTGATGCACTGCCTTTTCAAAGGCAAGGTTAGTCCATACAACCTTTCCAGAATCATCCAGCAAAGCATGTGGCAGATCCAGATCTCGCAGAAGCCTTTTCTGAATCTGGCCATATTGAGTCGCAAAGCTTATAAGCTCGTTCATAATGATAGGTCTGTTATAGAAATTGAGATAAAACAGAATAATAAAATAGAGTACTGTAAATACCGTTAAAATCAGACCTGCAGAAAAATCTATAGTATAGATAGCTAAATTTAATAATACAAGCAAAATTCCCAGATAAATAAAAGCCTGTAAGTAAAAAAGCAGTTTTCCTTTCAGTCGGACTCTTGTTTGTTTCTTCATATTCGGCTATTCTCCCCATTAGATAAATTGCCATTAATCATGGATTTTATTATACACCAAAAAGGACCAGTCATCAATTTTCGTGATGTCTGGTCCTTATCATTTATTATTTGATTACTCTGCTTCGTAAGGCATAAGTGCAAGGTGTCTAGCTCTCTTAATAGCAGATGTAAGCTCTCTCTGATGCTTAGCGCAGTTTCCTGTGATACGTCTAGGAAGAATCTTGCCGCTCTCAGAAACAAACTTTCTCAGCTTTGCTGTATCCTTGTAATCAATAACGTTGTCTTTTCCACAAAATACACATACTTTCTTTCTTCTGTGCATTCCGCCCTTTCTCCTTACTGGAGCATCGGTCTTGTCAGACTTATTGAAAGCCATCTCATTACCTCCTGTCAAAATCAGCTAACGAACAGTTTTAGTGATATAAAACTGTATATTTTTTAGTTAAATGGTAATTCTTCATCAATTCCATCAGGAATGTTCATGAATCCATCACCAGCAGCTGCAGGTCTTTCTTCTGAGAAAGATGAAAATCCTGAACTAGAACTCTGTGAATCAGATGCAGCACTGTTTCCAGATGATGCATTCTTACTCTCAGCAAATTCCTGATCTTCTGCAACTACGTCAGTAGTATATACTTTTTGACCGTCTTTATTTGTGTAGCTACCAGTCTGAATACGACCTGTAACTACTACTTTAGTTCCTTTTTTAAGATACTTCTCTGCAAATTCTCCAGCCTTACCGAATGCTACAATGCCGATGAAATCAGCTGTCTGAGCATCTGGATTATCTCTTCTCTGGAATCTTCTGTCTACTGCAAGTGTATATCTTGCAACTGCTGTGTTGCTTTCGCCCTGTGTATATCTTACCTCAGGATCTCTTGTTAAACGTCCCATAAGTATAACTTTATTCATATTTTTCGTCCTCTTCTATTTAAGCCTCGTCCTGTCTAACGCATAAATATCTGATGACACCGTCCACGATGCGGACACGCTTCTCAAGTTCAGCTGGTGCTGTGCTCTCTGCATCAAACTGGATGAAGTAGTAGAAGCCTTCGTTCATCTTCTGAATTTCATAAGCGAGCTTCTTCTTACCCCAGTCGTCAACATTCGTAATCTGACCGCCAAATCTCTCGATAAGAGCCTTGCACTTATCAACTGCAGCAGCTCTAGCGTCATCTTCGATTTTTGCACTAACAACAACGGCTAATTCGTATTTGTTCATGCTAATTGTTACCTCCTTTTGGTCTCTGGCCCATAGTATCAGTCTATGAGCAAGGAATTTATCACAGTTTTTGATATTAACATAATGATGACTATAAATCAAGCAAAATTTCAGTTTTTCTTAAAGTCAGACAATTCACAAAGGTATCTGTCAATCCTTCTTCCTGATTCCTTTAATGCTTTTTTCTACAGTTTTTCTTGGAATCATAACCTGTCTTTCACATCCTATGCATTTCAGTCTGAAATCAGCCCCTGTTCTTAGCACTTCCCACTCGTAGCTTCCGCAGGGATGCTGCTTCTTTAATTTGATGATATCTCCAACTGTTATTTCCATTTTTCCTCTAATCGGTATCAATTATGCATTTCGTTAGTTGCATTATCTATATGACCATACAGTCATGTGTTTTCTTTCTATACTTATTATAATTGATCCAGTATTTCACCTATTGGTCCCTGTAATACCAGATTGGCCTGCCCATCTCGTGGCGTTGCCTGCTTATTAATAAGTACAAGCTTATTTCCTCTATAATAATCTATAAGGCCGGCTGCCGGATAAACTGCCAGCGATGTCCCTCCTATAATAAGAACATCCGCCTCAGAAATATATCTCACAGCTTCTTCCATGGTATTCATATCCAAGCCTTCTTCATATAAGACTACATCCGGCTTTATACGTCCACCGCAATCGCAGGTTGGCACACCTTCTGCATCAGCCATGTATTCAAAGCCATAAAACTTTCCGCATTTTTCACAGTAGTTTCTATGAACGCTTCCATGAAGCTCTAATACTTTTTTGCTTCCAGCAAGTTGATGAAGGCCATCTATATTCTGAGTTATAACTGCCCTTAGTTTGCCTTCGTTTTCCCACTGAGCCAGCTTTTTGTGAGCTTTATTTGGTTCAATGCCTTTTACCAGAAGCTTATCCTTATAGAATTTAAAGAATTCATCTGGCATCTTTTTATAAAATGTATGGCTTAGTATCTGCTCAGGGGGATATTTGTACTTTTGATGATATAACCCATCTTCACTTCTAAAATCCGGAACTCCGCTTTCAGTAGACACTCCTGCGCCACCAAAGAAAACTATATTATCAGTTTCATCTATCAGCTTTTTTAATTCCTGGATTTTGCTATCAAGTTCTTCTCCCATCTTTCCTCCTCTCATTAACAGTTTTTCGCACCCATATAAAAGATTATACACTCTTTTTTGCCACATTAGCAGAGTCATTAAGCTTTTTATTAATAGAAAATACCCCCTGCAGCGCTGTGTCTGCAGAGGGTATTGTAATTATTATGATTTAATTACTGAAGTCTTGTTGTAAGACCCTCATCAAAGAGTTCCTGTCTCTCATCGATAACTTCCTGGTATCCTGCATCAAGATACTTCTGTGAAAGCTCGTCATAGAGAGCATCGAACTCATCCTTTGAGCACATTGTCAGCTTATCACGATACTCAGCATAGAGATCATAGAGTGTCTGGTTGTACTCAGCAACTGACTCAAGAGCTGTAGCAAACATACAGTCTGAATTTGCATATCCAGCGTTGTAAAGAGCTACCTGTCCTTCGTAGTTAGCAAGAATCTCTTCTGTGAAGTCCTGAGGAAGTCCCTGAGGAGCGATTGCTGCAACGTCCTTTTCGATAGAACCAAGTGTCTTAACAGCTGTTACTGCACACCAGTAGTCAACGTTGTTGTTGTGACCCTGCTGCTCTTCAAGACCTGTCTGATCACCAACTGCAACTGGATCGCCATCTTCGTTGTAGTTGAAGTTAACACCTTCGATACCCCATGTCATTGTGAAGAGGTTGTCTTCCTGTGATAACCACTCAAGGTACATCATAGCAGCCTTAACTTCATCTTCTGTTGCGCTGTTAGAGAATCCAATCATCATACCGATGCTTGAACCAGGTCTGTATGAATTGTTTGATCCCCATGTATCATCCTGTGTGAACTCACCAGAGTTAACAATAAGACCAAGCTCTGCATCTGGGTTGTTCTCATAGAAGCTTACAAGTGTATCCATTGTTGATGAAATATATCCTGACCATGTGAATGCTGTACCGTTTACGAAATCAGAAATAGCTTCTGAAGAATCTCTCAGGTAGTATTCTGGGTTGATGTATCCATCATTATAAAGCTCGTTCTGAAGCTTTAAGAATCTCTTCTGAGCTTCTGTTGAAAGAGCAGGAATCTGGTAATCACCAGTTGTGCACCATGTGATCTCATCCTGTGGGTAATCTCTGTAACCATAGTTCTGGTCAATACCAGCACCTGAAACCTTTGTTCCACCAAGTGGATACTCATGTCCGTTTTCTACAAGCTTTGCATAAAGCTCAAGAAGCTCAGATGTTGTCTGTGGATATTCATCATATCCAGCCTCTTCTAACCAGTCCTTACGATAGAATGTACCAAATGTGTAAGTTGTATTACCATATGGTCTGTAACCAAGGATTAAGTAATCCTCATCTTCAAACTGTGTATAGTTGATGTTTCCTGACTCAACCATTGTTGCATAGTATGTTGGAGCGATCTGTGCGAACTGCTCAAGATCGTATGGCTGTAAGTAACCATCTGACTCCCATGTTGCAAGCTTATCATAGTCATATTCCATACAAATTGTAGGAAGGTCCTGAGCAGCTGCAAGCATAGCATAGTCTGTCATAACATCACTTCTTGTGATTCCTACATATTCAACATTGATATTGTAAGTATCGCCAAAGTTTTCCTGTACCCAATTTGTCCAGTAGTTGTTCTCTACGTCTGAAGCACCGTTTCCTGCATCACCTCTGTCATATACAGGGATCTTCAGGTTAACTGTCTCAGCAAATGGTTCCCACGCATCAATGCCTTCGCCTGCTTCAACTTCTGCAGTAGCTTCTGTTGCCTCTGCAGCAGCCTCTGTTGTCTCTGTGGCTGTCTCTGTCTGTGTCTCTGCTGTATCTGTAGTTGTCTCTGTTGAGGCATCTGAGCATCCAGCAAGTGTTCCCATTACCATAGCACCTGTAAGAGCTACGGCAAATGTTCTCTGAAGAGTATTCTTCTTCATAACTAATCCTCCTTTTGTTTTATATAATTAATCCCCCTTTGGGAAAAATTATCCCTTTACTGCACCAATCATTGTTCCCTGAACGAAATACTTCTGTAAGAATGGATAAATAATCAAAATAGGTATTGTTACAAACATGATACTTGCTGCCTGCAATACTTCTGG
Source organism: Butyrivibrio sp. (assembly GCA_045646185.1). GTDB lineage: Bacteria > Bacillota > Clostridia > Lachnospirales > Lachnospiraceae > Butyrivibrio. The sequence continues at coordinate 9,503 of JAZRKG010000072.1, read as the reverse complement.
TGTTGACTGTGTTACGCCACCTGTATCAGCAAGTGATGCTGTCTGTGCTTCTGTTGCAGATGCAACAAGCTGGTAAAGCTTGTACTGAATAAGCTTCAGATCTGCGCTTCTTGTATAGTACATGTTATCTGAATAAGCATTCCATCTACCTACTGCATAGAAAAGTGACAGTGTTGCAAGAATAGGTTTTGAAAGTGGTAATACAATTTTTCCAAGTATCTGGAAATTTGTTGCTCCATCCAAGAATGCTGACTCTTCCAAGCTGTCTGGAATTGTACTCTGGAAGTAGTTCTTCATGATAAGCATGTTATATGGTGAATAGATAAGTGGTAATATAAGCACCCAAACTGTGTCAAGTACATGCAGATCCTGATAAAGCAGATATGCTGGTATGATACCTGCGCTAAAGTACATAGGAACCATTAAAAGGAATGTAAATACCTGTCTTCCTTTAAGTCTCTTCTTTGAAAGTGGATATGCTGCACATGTGCAGACAACCATTCCAAGGAGAGTAAATACAAGAGTTACGATTGCTGAAAATCTCATTGAGTATGTCATTGAAGCATCGCCAATTACTCTTGTGTAAGCATCGACTGTAATATCCTTTGGCCAGAAGTAAACTGACTTTGACATAACAGCGGTATTACCTGAAATTGATTTTGCTGCTACGTGAATGAATGGCAAAACACATGTCAGACACAGCAAAACAATTACCAGAATCATTATAAAATCACTAACTCTAAATTTATTAACGGCATGAGCTCCACCAGCTGAGGTAGATACTTCCTCGCCTTGTACATTCTTTTTCTTAGACATTTCTCATAACCCTCCTACAGCAATCCGTCTTCACCAAGTTTCTTGGCTATTCTGTCTGAAATAAGTACCAGGAACAATCCGATAAGTGACTGAAACAGACCAACTGCCGTTGCCATTGAGAACTTACCGTTACCAATACCTTTGTTGTAAATATATACAGCAAGCTGATACTGGAAATCTTTTACCTGTGTATTTTCTAATGCTGTAAGACGCTCCAGGTTACTACCCATTACACGTCCAAGGTTCATAATAAGAAGTGTTACGATTGTACTTCTGATACCAGGCAGTGTGATGTGCCACATTCTCTGCCATCTGTTTGCACCATCAATCATGGCTGCTTCATACAGCTCACCGTTGATACCTGTTATAGCTGCAAGATAGAGAATTGATCCCCATCCCATTCCCTGCCAGACACCAATGAGCAGATATGTTACAGCCCAGTGCCATTTTTCATTAAGGAATGGAATTCCTTCCTGTATGATTCCTGCATTCATAAGTGCTATATTCACAAGTCCTGATGTAGGTTTGAACATTGTAAGTGCAACAGAACCGATGATAGCCCATGAAAGGAAGTGTGGAAGGTACAGGATTGTCTGCGAAACCTTCTTAAACTTCTGGAATCTTAATTCGTTAAGAATCAATGCCAGTATAATAGGCATTGGGAATCCTACTAAAAGATCTGCTATGTTAAACACAATTGAATTTCTAAGTGCTCTTATAAAGTCTGCATCCTTAAAAATCTTTTGGAATGTTTTGAGTCCAACCCATTCACTTCCTGAATAACCTTTGGCAGGTTTGTAATCCATGAATGCCATACGCAATCCCGGATATGCGCCATAGTTGAATATTATTACTAATAACAATGGAATAAGTAGCAGCAGATATAGCTGCCAGTCTCTTTTCAATGCGTTTTTCCAGCTAGTCTTTGTAACTACCTGAACGCCTTTAGATCCTTTTTTCATAATAGAATCCTTCTGCCTCCCTATATAGAATGTCTGATAATACCTGCAACAAAACAACTTCCCCATCACTTAGGTAATTTGACTAAATATTGTTTCGTTTTTTGTCTTACCTATGTCATTTTGTCTAAAATAATCCTAGTTTAATTGCGATATCTTATCTATTCATTTACGCAAAAATGCTTTGCATAAATGACCATTTATTTTATCTTTTTTTGACCAATTTGCCGTTTTTACCATTTTTTATTTCTGATTTTTGTAACTTTTGCAAAAAAGGTCATAACGAAACTTTTCGCTATGACCTTTTAGCTTTTATTCTTTTGTCATCTCATGCAGTGTCTGAGCTTGCATCCATCCAGTATATTCAAGGATTGAGGCGTTATCCACCTGTGCCATCTTGTGGCGCCAATCACTAGGCTGCGTTCCCATAATCTCCGAGAAATGCCTGTTATAACTGGAAACTGATCTGAAACCAACTCTTTCAGATATTGAAAGTATTGAATCTTCAGTAGTTCTTAGCAAAATGCAGGATTGCAGTATTCTCGTTGTATTAAGGTAATTAAGTGGACTGGTATTCATTATTTCATGGAATACCCTTCTAAAGTGGGTCTGACTAAGATGACACATGTCCGCTAAATCTTCTATAGGAAAGTTCTGCATATAGTTTTCTTTTATATAATCCAGCGCTGGCGATATTACAAGTGCATTGTCCGCAGCTTCAGCGTTTTTCCTGGATTCCGCATTTTTATCAGAGGAATAGATTCGCATCATTTTCATAAATAATGCCAGAAAAAGCCCCTTTACCGTTAGCTGATAATTCATGCCTTTTCGTTCTATTTCTTCTATTATAGTCTTTACAAGATAATAAATATCTGCGTAATCCTCTTTTCCCAATATACATCTGATATTCTGAAGCATATCTGCAAAAATATCTGAATAAGGAAACGAATCGGCATAATATCCTTTTAAAATTTCATCTGGCTGTACATATATATACGACCAGAGGCTCGCAGTTCCTTTGCTGCTATACGTTGTGTGCGGAACATTTCTGGAAATAAATGTTACATCCCCCGCTTTAAATGGAAACGGCTTTCCATCAAATTCCATAAAGCCGCTATCCGTGTGGCATAGCCCAATTTCAAGGCAGTTATGAAAATGCAGTTTCCCAGACTTCACATCTGATATATGCCATCTATCCCCAGTTAACAGCAATACCGGAAAAGTAACCGGCAGCTCGTAATTTCGATACTCAATTACAGTTTTCTTCGGTTTAGACATCCCCAAATTCCCCCATCTATTTTTAAGTGTTTTTCGTAACCGCTTTTTATTTTATCACAAATAGTCGGAATTGCACAGTTTTTGATTTTAGTTGCATAGACATTACAACCATTATCAACTTATAATTTTGCTTATCTGAGTGAATAATAGTGTGTTTATGGTTGTGCATATTGTCCAAAAATGTATTTCCATATTCACTAGATAGGGAGTTTGGGTATGACAAAACTAGAATACGATACAGAGCAAATTGAACAGATTATTGATAAAGTCGTTGAGCGCACAATGCGTATGGATATGACTTGGGACTGGCCTTGCGGCGTTGCTTATTACGGTATATGCCAGGCTTACGAAGCTACAAAGAACGAAAAATATTTAAAGCTCTTGAAAGACAGAGTTGATGAATATATTGATCTTGGACTTCCTTCATGGACGGTTAACACCTGTGCAATGGGTCACTGCATGTTAACTCTTTATGAGCACACTAAGGATGAAACATATTTAGATATTGCTAAGAGCAAGATTGAGTATATTACAAAAGATGCCCTTAGATTTGGTGATAACGTTCTTCAGCATACTGTTTCAGTTAACAATGATTTCCCTGAACAGTGCTGGGCAGACACTTTATTTATGGCTGCTTTCTTCCTGCTTCGCGCAGGCGTTATGCTAAAAGATGAAGCTCTTATTGATGATGCACTTAATCAGTATTACTGGCACATCAAATATCTTCAGGATGATTCAACCGGATTATTTTACCATGGCTATAACAATATTACCGGTGATCACATGTCTGGCTTTTACTGGGGAAGAGCAAATGCCTGGGCAGCTTATACAATGTCAATGGTAGGCAAGGTTCTTCCAGAATGCTATTTATATCCAAAGTTCCTTGATATTGTTGGTTCTTTAAATGAACAGCTTTCTTCTATTAAGCTTTTGCAGACTGAAAACGGTTTATGGAGAACAATCTTAGACGATAAGGATTCCTATGAAGAAATCTCAGCTTCTTGCGGAATTGCAGCAGCTATGATCAACAAAGGTAATCCTTTACACATAAAGTATTTAAATAAAGCAACAAAGGGTATCCTTGAAAACATTTCTGAAGACGGTCGTGTTCTTAACGTATCTGGCGGAACAGCTGTCATGAAAGACAGAGATGGATATAGAAATATTTCCAGAGACTGGATCCAGGGTTGGGGACAGGGTCTTGCTCTGGCGTATCTCGCAGGTCTTTTAGATTACGACAAAAACAGAAGTGACGGTGCTTTATAAAACATACTAACTATCTATATTGATAGTGGGGAATCGAGGACATGATGAAAGAGGTTTCGACTAAGCGTAAAGGTGGCTTTACTCTTCCTGGTGAATCAGGATATGAAAAGCTTACTTTAGAGCTTGCTGAAAAATGGGGTGCAGATGTAATCAGAGACAGTGATGGAACTGTACTATCTGATGAAATACTTAATGCCGGTTACGGAATATATTCAACTATCTGCATTATCAGAGATCATAATGAATGGGCAAAAAAGAACCTTGATAAACTGCAGCAGACTTTTTTGATTACTTCACCAAAGGTAGCTACAGAATCTTTTATTACCTTTCATCTATTAGATGACTTTTTTGACCAGCAATTTAGAGTAAACGATAGCAAAGACTCAATAAAATACTGGCAGGTTTTTGATAGAACTACCGGACATGAAGTTAGCTCCAATTTTTGGACCTATGAAAATGAATCAGGGAATGTAATTATTCAAAATGTCATTCCATGGCATCATTATACAGTTAGCTTTATGGCCTACAGAGTGTGGGAAGAAATTTCAATGTATAACCACACGACAAATAATTGGGACAAAGAGCACCTTATGCCTATAGACCCTATTCATCCTGACACACAAAGCTACATGCTTTCATGGCTTGAGGATTGGTGCAACTCACATCCTGCAACAACTGTAGTTCGCTTCACTTCAATGTTCTACAATTTTGTATGGATATGGGGTTCTCATGAAGAAAATAGAAACCTATTCTCTGACTGGGGTTCCTATGACTTTACAGTAAGCCCTCTGATGCTTGATAAATTTGCTGAAAAGTACAAATATAAGCTAACTGCCGAAGACTTTGTAAATCAGGGCAAACTGCATGTTACTCATATGCCTCCAGCTAAGACACAGCTTGATTATATGAATTTTGTTAATGAGTTTGTTGTCAGCTTTGGTAAAAAACTTGTTGATATAGTTCACAATCATGGCAAACAGGCATATGTATTCTATGATGACAGCTGGGTAGGTGTTGAGCCATACAGCTCAAGATTCAAAGAATTTGGTTTTGATGGACTTATTAAATGCGTATTTTCAGGATATGAAGCAAGACTTTGTGCCGGCGTTGACATTCCAACTCATGAGCTTAGATTACATCCATATTTATTCCCAGTTGGTCTTGGAGGTCTTCCAACCTTTGCAGAAGGCGGTAACCCAACAAGAGATGCTGCAGAATACTGGATTCATATTAGAAGAGCTCTTTTAAGAGTAAAAATAGACAGATTAGGTCTTGGCGGTTATTTACATTTAGTTCAGGATTATCCTGACTTCGTTGATTATATTGCAAAGATTATGGATGAGTTTAGAGAAATTAAAGCCCTCCATGAAAATGGCGGACCTGAAGTATTACCTGTAAACGTAGCTATTCTTCATAGCTGGGGTACACTTCGTTCTTGGACATTAAGTGGACATTTCCATGAAACTTATATGAATGATCTTATCCATGTAAATGAAGCGTTGTCTGGATTGCCGGTAAATGTTGATTACATTAGCTTTGACGATGTAAAAACAAAGGACCTTTCCAAATATAATGTTATCATCAATGCCGGAGCTAAAGATACAGCCTGGAGTGGTGGTTCTGCCTGGAATCAGCCCGCTATTGAAGAAAAGCTTTCAAAATGGGTATATGACGGCGGAACATTCATCGGAATTAACGAGCCATCAGCAATTGATAACTCTGATTCAGTTTTCAAGATGTCTAATATACTTGGCGTTGATGAAAATTCTGTTGCTAAAGTATGCCACGGTAAATGGGCTTTTGATACTACAACAATTGATGGCCTGATTCCTGAAGGTGCTTATATACCTCAGAGATCACTTGTACATCTTACTGATGGCAAAGCTACTGTACTTGATGCCAAAGATGGTTCTCCAACCTTTACTATTAACGATTTTGGAAAAGGTCATGGCGTTTACTTATCTACCTTTGACACTAATCCAGTTAATAACAGATTACTTTTCAATATATTATTATATGTTTGCAATCAGCCGCTTTCACAGAACTACATTGCTGATAACAGTTTAGTTGAATGTGCTTATTATCCAGCTGATAATAAACTGATTGTAATCAATAACTCCTCTTCAGTTCAGTCTGCTACCGTTCCTACTCCTAACGGCGACTTGAAATTTGAAGATATTAAACCGTATGACACTATTATCAGGCAGCTTTAAGCTGTTTGATAACAGTTCCTCATAACTCCTCCATGCCAGAGGTTTTACTACCTATTCAAAAAGAAAAAGAGCGCTGAAATCCCTCCCACAATTGATTTCAATGCTCTTTTTCTTTTTATATTTATTTTGATTAGTAGTTATTAAAAACCTGCTTTTTTGAGCAGATCAGCTAAAGATGTAGTTGCATCACCATCGCTTTCATACTCAATTTTTTCTTCTGTTATTTCAGTAGCGGCAATTTCTTCAAGCGCTTTCATGCTTAATGAAATCTTGCCCTCCTTTATGGCTGTAACCTTTACTTTAACCCTTTCGCCTACTTTTAGAACAGCACTTGGATGCGCTATTCTCTGATTGCAAATCTGTGAAATATGAACCAGTCCAGAAAGTCCGTTGCCCAAATTAACGAAAGCTCCATAATTCTGAATAGATTCAACTGTGCCTTCTGTAACTAGACCAACCTCAAGATTTGAGATCTTTCCTGCTCTCTCTATATCAGCTTGCTCCTTTAAATATTCCTTAGCTGATAATACAAGCTTTTTGTCTTCCTTGTCTGCTGTGATTACTTTAACCTTTAATGTCTTGCCAACATAATCATTAAGGCCTTCATCTTCCACGTATGCAAGAGCAACCTTAGAAGCAGGTATGAAACCTCTTATTCCTTCAAGAAACGCTACTACACCGCCTTTAACAGCTTCTATAACCTTAACATCTATATACTCACCGCTATTTAATAATTCATTTAATTTATCCCATGCAAGAACCTGAGTAGCCTGCTTTTTGGATAATTTGATATTTCCCTTACCATCATCTGTTCTTACTACTGTTGCTGATATTTCATGACCGATTTCAACATCTTTTTTAATTGAAAACTTTGGATCATCTGTAATGTCTTCCAAATATATAACTCCAGGAGCGTAATATCCCAAATCAAGCGTAATCATATCGTCTGATACACCAACTACTGTACCAGTTAAAATATCTCCCTCGCTTACCTTTCTAAATGATTTATTGATCTCATCTTCGAAATCCGCCATTGTTAAATTCTCTTCACCCATAATAACCTCTTTCTTAAAGCTTTATATTTTTATAATATGACTTTTTATATAACAAATTAGTATTAGTTGTTTAGCAAAACGTCTTCCAGTTTTCTCTTTGGAACATAATGTGTATCATCTTCATCCCTATAATACTTTGTAACTCCTGACTCAGGAATATCTGTTATCACAATATTTTCAGCAGGCTTTCCAAGGGCCAGTACTAGCTGTGGCTTAATATTTTCGCCAAGACCAAGCATTTTTCGAACATCGTCAGCCTGGAAGTTACCTATCATCAAACCACCAAGTCCCTTTTCTGTTGCCTGTAAAAGAGCTGTCTGAGCAACAATTCCAACATCCTTCTGAAACTGATTTAGGTTGCTGCTAATATCAAGATCCTGACATATTACAATAAACGCAGTGGGATGCATCCCTGTTCTAGGTAAATGAAGCTCTGGAAGTGCTCCACCAAAGTGCGTTAATTTGAGAATTGCTTCAACCTCATCATGCTCATAGGAAATATAGAACTTTAATGGCTGTATATTAGCACTAGAAGCACATAATCTCATAGTATCTACAAAATCTACCATCTCTTCCTTTGTAAATTTATAGGATTCATCAAAGCCTCTATAACTCCTATTCTTTAATACAATATCTTTTATCATACTTAACCCTCCAGTTCGCTTTTTAAAAGCTTTATTTTATGAGAAAGTTCCTCATCATTTGTAAGATCATAAACCATTTCATAGCAATCAAGCGCCTGAGTTAAAATTCCTTTACTCTCAGCCTCTTCACCTGCTCTGAATAGTAATCCCATTGTTATGTTGTCTGCCATGATTGGTATTTTTTCATGTAATAAATTCTCCTGTATTTCTTCAATACTATTCTCTTTTATCTTATCTCCCATAGCAGCTTTGAGATATTCAATCTCATTATCAGCATTCTTGTTTTCATAAAAGCACTTACTATATGTATAAAGATCTAAAGCCAGTTGAGGCTTATATTTCTCAAGACAAAAATACCCCAAATTTCTATAATATGAAGCCAGCTCTGCCCTTGTACAGCAGAATTTATGGCTTTCAAGCGTATAATTATAGAATCCATCCAAATCATTTAAATGTCTGCAGCACATAATAATATTGCTATATAAATCATATTTAACAGGATTTTGCATATGAGCCTTTAAGTATTCCTGAAGCGCCAGATCAATATTACCTTTATTCATCTCAGCAATTGCAGAATTGCAATAGTCCGTCACAAGATCATGCTCATTGATTTCATATTCATTTCTATAGACATAATATTCGTATAAATATATTTCAGATATATGATAAATACAAACCTTCACCAGTCTGCTCCTTAATAATCCTTAATAATATTAAATCAAAATATCTTCCCTATCTATAATAATGCATTATATAGAGATTAGCTATTCTTTACTTAATCAAAAAAAGTACAAACCTTTCGATTTGTACTTTTCTTAAGAGGTGACGGCCGGATTTGAACCGGCGAATCAGGGTGTTGCAGACCCACGCCTTACCGCTTGGCTACGTCACCATATTCAATTAAAAAATCGATAAATTCCATATCGATATGAAATCTATCGATTAAATGACTCCGACGGGGTTCGAACCCATGTTACCGCCGTGAAAGGGCGATGTCTTAACCGCTTGACCACGGAGCCCTATTCTGCGATGATATAGGTCCATCTGAGCTCCCCAAGTAGGGCTCGAACCTACAACATCACGGTTAACAGCCGTGCGCTCTACCATTGAGCTATTGAGGAATATTGTTCCTTCAAAACCGAACACTGAATACTACTTGCTTTAATCCTGCTTGCTTTCTGTGGACAAGCCCTCGACCTATTAGTACATGTCAGCTAAATACGTTACCGCACTTACACCTCATGCCTATCTACCTCGTACTCTCCAAGGGGT
>JAZRKG010000071.1:0-8712 GCA_045646185.1 Butyrivibrio sp. | reverse complement strand
CATGGCTACGATCCGACTTCCCATTCAGGATCCTTGTCCAGATTTGGGAAAAATGCATCTGCTACATACTCTCTGTCCAAATGAGTAACTATTGCTGTATCGCACAGATCAAGGAACTGCTCGTAAACACTTGCGCCACCTATGATATACACATCATCTGTGTTATAGCCTTCTACAGCCTTTAACAGCTCTTCTCTGTCATGGACGATAATAGCATTTTTTACCTTATAATCAGCCTTTCTTGACAGGATGATATTGGTTCTGTTGTCCAGTGGAAGCCCCTGTGGGAAAGTTTCAAGAGTCTTTCTGCCTAGCACAACTACTTTTCCAAGTGTCTCCTGCCTAAACATTTTGTGGTCAGCCGGAATACTGATAAGAAGCTGTCCCTTATTTCCTATTGCCCAGTTCTCATCAACGGCAACAATCAGTTTCATATTTTCTCCTCCAAAATCATTGAACTTCGTTTTTCAAAAGCTATTTTGACAAAATCAGATTGCGATTGGAATATCCTTTATCTGCTCTCCTGCAACTTCATATCCTTCAAGGCTTACATCATTTCTGTCGAATTCATAGAAATCTTTTTTGTCAGGATTAAGGATAAACTTTGGCGCAGGCATCGGTGTACGCTTAATAAGCTCCTGAATAATCGGCACATGTCTGTCATATATATGTGCATCTGCAATTACATGAACCAGCTCGCCCACATTCATATCGCAGCATCTCGCAAGCATGTGTACCAGGACAGCATACTGAACTACATTCCAGTTATTAGCAGCCAAAACGTCCTGCGATCTCTGATTGAGAATAGCGTTAAGTGTCAGCTTGTCTTCGCCTTTTTTCTGTGTAACATTGAAGGTCATGCTATATGCACATGGATAGAGGTTCATTTCATGAAGATCCTGATGTACATATATATTTGTCATGATTCTTCTGCTAAAAGGATTGTTTTTTAAATCGTATATAACACGGTCAACCTGATCAAACATGCCTTCCTTGTATTCATGCTTTACTCCAAGCTGGTAGCCATAAGCCTTTCCGATGGAGCCGTTTTCGTCAGCCCATTCATCCCAGATGTGGCTATGCAAGTCATTTATGTTATTTGACTTCTGCTGCCAAATCCACAGCATCTCATCTGTAGCGCTCTTAAGGGCTGTTTTTCTAAGAGTCATAATAGGGAACTCTTTGGATAAATCGTATCTGTTTACTACTCCGAATTTTTTAATTGTATATGCAGGTGTACCGTCTTCCCAATGTGGGCGTACCTTTTCTCCCTCTGTAGAGGTACCATTCTCAAGGATATCCTTGCACATATTTATAAAAATCTCATCTGCTTTACTCATTTGCTCCCCTTTCAATCATGCTGTTCAAAACACGTTCGGACTTTTTCGCCGTCAAATAGATTTGACCTCCATATAATAATATCATTATAATTAGTTTCATGGAAAAAGAAATTAAACGTTATAAATACCAAATTATCAGTTCAGACATCTTAAAAATAATAGCAGTAGTTACAATGCTCATAGACCATATTGGCGCCGGGATTCTGGAATATTCAATCCTATATTATCAGGCCCCCTTTGGTCTTAAACGAACCCAGGTACTTACTCTCTATACAGTTTTTCGCATCATAGGAAGAACTGCTTTTCCAATCTTTTGCTTCTTATTAGTGGAAGGTTTTATGCACACGAGAAACCGCTTTAAATATCTGCGAAATCTTTGTGTGTTTGCGCTTATATCAGAGATTCCATTCGACTTGTCGGTTATTGATAATTCACTTACTGATTTTATAAATCCTGTCGCATATATTAGGGAACTCATTACAGAATACCAGATAGATGGCTCAATCTATATTTTCAATTACCAAAATGTTTACTTTACTCTTGCTATAGGCCTTATAACCATTTGGATCATGGATAATTTCTGGAGTAAGGTTGTACCTGGCTATGATGTTGAACTATATGGAAAGCTCAGAGCCTTTGCTGTTTTGGGCTCTGTTATAGCAACCGCCTTTGGCTGCGCAGTAGCTGAGCTTTTATGCACAGACTATGGTGCACACGGAGTGCTTTTAATAGCAATCTTCTATTTATTTAGAAGTCTGCCAGTTATCCCACAGGTTGCCGGCTACCTCTCCATGTTTAGCTTATTCCTGGAGCCATACAGCGTAGCTTCTTATGTTCTTACTGCATTATACAATGGTAAAAGAAGCCTTATACTAAAAAAAATGAAGTATTTCTTCTATATTTTTTATCCTGCACATCTGTTAATCATTTATATAGTCAGGTGTATTCTTTATTAAAAAATTTATTTACACAGCCGGACCGTTATTCCGCACAGACGCTGAAAATCATTGTTGTCTATATTTAACTAATGTTCAAAAAAGTGGTTTTTTCGTTTAAAAAAGTGTTCCAAAAGTGAAAAAAGTGTGATAGAATTGTGAAAGTTTGATAAACACGTTTTTTATGAGGAAGATTTTTTATGATATTTAATGGCAAGAAAACAAAGCAGGTGCCTATTGTTCTTGGTGGCTTGGCAGCTGTAATCTTTGCTATTGTTGGTATGCTCACTTCGACCTGTTCTTATGCAGATAGCTCTAATGAAGGAGTCCAGATTATGAATATAGATACAGATGAAGTCATTGCAACGCATGACCATTCTACTGATTCATATTCAGGCACCAACAATTCTAAGAATTCAAACGAGACCAAGACAAAAAAGAACAAAACCCATAGTTCTTACAAGTTTGCAAATAATATTACAGTCGATATATTGAATGACGATATCAATACAGAGAATATCGACTTAACATGTAATCTTAGATTATACTCAAATACACTTTATCCTGATACCTATGTATTAAGCTTCAATTCAGATACTGTTTTACCAGACGTAGCACTTATCAGCATTGATCTGATTGGTACTATACCAGATTATGAAGTTACAGATTTTTACATTTTTACCATGGCTGCAAAAGGAAATTTTTCTTATTATTCAGAAGCTTCTGTTGATGAAAACGGCAGCATCTCATTCAACGTATCACGACTTCAGGATTACTATATTTCAACAATAAACCTTGAGGAAGCTCAGGCGTTTGTTTCATCTTTGGATAATTAAATAAAACTTCCTACAACCTGTAAATAGGCCATGTAGGAAGTTTTTTATTGTTCTTATTTTTTCCAGGTTCTGTAGGATAAAAGAATCAGCATAGGCAAAAGTTCAAGTCTTCCTGCAAGCATATCAAACATCATTACAATTTTAGACAGAGCAGAAAACTGTGAGAAATTACCCGTTGTTCCAACCATACCAAGACCCGGTCCTACGTTATTCAATGTAGCTGCAACGGCAGAGACGTTGGTCTCAAAACTAAAACCATCAAGCGATACTATAAGCACAGAGAGTACCATGATTACCAGATAGATTCCAAGGTAGTTAAATACTGATTTAACTGTTGTGCTCTCAACAGAGTGGCCATCCATATACACTTTTTTAACAGATCTTGGATGTATTACAAAGGAAAGTTCATTTTTAATAGTTCTGATAATAATCAATATTCTCGAGAACTTAAAACCACCGCCAGTTGAACCTGCGCAGGCTCCAACAAGTGTCAGCATAAACAAAAATGATCTTGAAAACTCAGGCCATACGTTAAAATCAAGTGTTCCAAAACCTGTTGTTGTCATAATGGACACTACAGTAAATAACGCATGGTGGAAGGATTCATAAAGTGTTGTGGTGATTCCTGCGTGATAGATATTTACGCCTATAAGCGCTGCTGCAACAAACATAACTCCAAAGTAGTATCTCATCTCATCACAGCGAAGAGCTTCCTTTGGTCTTCTGGTTAAAAGGAAGTAGTACACGCTAAAGTTAACGCCGCATAACGCCATGAAGATTATGATGATAATCTGTGTGGCCATATTGTAACCGCCAATACCTGCATTAGTTATGGAAAATCCACCGGTTCCAACAGTAGAGAAGGTAAGGGTCAGCGCCTCATACGCATTTCTTTCGGCAAACAAAAGCGCAACAAACTCAAGCAGAGTAAATCCAAAATAAATACCATAAAGAATCTTAGCAGTATCCTTTACCTTTGGCACGAACTTACCAACAACAGGTCCCGGAGATTCTGCACGCATCAGATGCATGCTGTATCCATCAGCCATAGGCACTACGGCAATCATAAATACCAGTACACCCATTCCTCCGATCCAATGTGAAAAGGTGCGCCAGAATTCAACAGATTTTTCCATCTCATCGATGCTGGTCATTATGCTGGCTCCGGTTGTGGTAAAACCGGAAATAGTTTCAAAAAGTGCGTCAATATAATTCGGAATTGTACCGGTAAGCACAAACGGAAAAGCGCCAATCACTGAAAGTATAATCCAGGAAAGTGAGGTCACTATAAAGCCCTCTTTTGCATAAAAAACCATGTTCTCAGGCTTTTTGTGGCCGCCAATCCCACCAATGATGAGACATATAACAATAAGCCCCATAAATACACAAAAGCTATCTACTTCACTATAGATAATCGCCACGATTGCCGGCAATATCATAAGTATGGCTTCAAGCGTTATAACTCTGAATAAAATATATCTAATAACCTTGTGATTCATAACTACTCCCCACTATTACTCCAGTATATCCTTGATGTCTCTAAAGCCAGTGTTGGTTGTAACCACAATAACTGTATCGCCAGGAGAAATCACGCTTTGACCGCTAGGGGTGATAATCTCTCCCTTATGGTTAATGCAGGCAATAAGGATACCTTTTTTGAGCTTAAGCTCCTTCAGTGGCTTGTTGATAACAGGCGCGTTAGCTGTTACAAGAAACTCTAAAACCTCTACCTTGCCTCCGTTAATTCTGTATAGAGCCTCAATGTTGCTATCCATAGAATTGGACATGCCTCTTACATACTGAACGATTCTCTCAGCTGTGATGTTTTTAGGATAGATAACGGTACCGATATCCATGGCACCAATTATTTCATTGTAATTTACTCTATGTACCTTGGTAATAAGCTTTGCCTTCGGCGCAATATTATGAACATAAAGAGAAAGCATAATGTTCTCTTCATCAATATTGGTCAGAGCAACAAAGGATTCTACCTCTGAAATACCTTCCTCAAGAAGCTGATCTCTGTCTGTAGCATCAGCATTTATGATAAGCGCTTCTGGCAAAAGCTCTGTAAGCTCTTTGCATCGCTCTTTTTTTCTCTCAAATATCTTTACATCAATTCCTGCAGATATGAGCTGGGAAGCCAGATAGTAGCCTGTCTCGCCTCCACCTACGATTACAGATGAATGCACTCTTGCTGTAGGGATTCCGAGTCTCTTGAAGAATGCAAGGTTGTTTCTGCTAGAGCCAATTATTGATATCTCATCCTTTGGACGAAGAATGAAATTACCATCAGGAATGAACACTCCTGTATCTCTTGAAACTATTGATACAAGTACCTTTCCTCTAAGTTCAGACTGAAGCTCCTTAAGAGCTTTGTTGCATAGCTTGGAATTTTCATCGATTGAAATGCGCACAAGCTCTGCCCTGCCTCTTGCAAAGGTCTCAATTTTGGTAGCTGACGGAAATTTCAAAAGTCTACTCATTTCAAGAGCTGCTGCTTCTTCCGGGTTGACGATCATTGACAGTCCAAGCTCGTCCTTGATGAAATCAATTTCTTTTTTATAAATAGGGTTACGAACTCTTGCTATTGTATGGCAACCACCGGCTTTCTTGGCGATAAGGCAACACAAAAGGTTCTGCTCATCTGAATCAGTTACTGCTATCATCAGATCTGCAGATTCAATTCCTGCATCCTTCATAATCTGAAAGCTTGTACCATTACCTACAAGTCCCATTACGTCATAATTATTAACTACTGTCTGGAGAACACTGCTCTGTTCTTCAATGACTGTTATGTTGTGGCCTTCTTCACTAAGCTGCTCAACCAATGTCTGTCCTACATTGCCACATCCAACAATAATAATTTGCATATAAAACCTCTAACACTTTTTACTCTTTTTTAATAACTCTTTTAATTAGTATTAAGTCACCTATGATATTATACTCCAAAAGTACTCCAAACCAAAATTTTAGTGCTATATCGATTATTTTTTATTTATACATATCAGGACTACTATCCATAATTGTGAACATTTTGTGAAAACCAGTGTCCCGAAAGCCGCACTATTTATGGTTTTTTAAGATTTGTTTATCTTATGTTCATTGTATTTATTGATTTTGACAATTACAATAAAATATGTATGAGAGGGGATATTTTTAGAGGAGTGTGATCTATTATGAAGATGAGAAACTTTTTGACTCAATTTTTTGCAGGCAGATATGGAGCTTATGGCGCTGATCAGATGTCCAGGTTCCTGCTTATTATCGCTGTCATCTGTCTTGTCTTGTCCTATGTGACCCCACTTTCAATGTTATATTGGCTTGGTTTTGTCATTATAGGCTACGGATACTTTAGACTTTTTTCCAAAAATATTCCTAAGAGATATCACGAAAATGAATCTTACATGAGAATTCAGAATAAGGTCACCGGATTCTTTAAGAATTTCAAATATAACCTTGAGCAGCGTAAGAACTATCACATCTACAAATGTCCTTCCTGCGCACAGAAAATTCGCATACCTCGTGGAAAAGGCAATATTGTTGTGCGTTGTCCTAAGTGCCATACAGAATTTCAGAAAAGGTCGTAAGCCAGATTATGTTTGGATATATTTCTGTAAACAAACCTGAGATGAAGTTTAGAGAGTTCGACGTTTACCGCTCCTATTACTGCGGTTTTTGTCAGACTCTGAAATCAAGTTATGGCATCAGCGGTCAGCTTACTTTAAGCTATGACCTGACTTTTCTCATTATTCTTTTAAGCGATCTATATGACAATGAGGGTGAAAAAAAGCAGTTTAGGTGCATGGTTCACCCTACAAGAAAGCAAACTGCCTGCACTAATATTTATAGTGAATATGCGGCAGATATGAATTTGCTGCTGGCTTTCTATAAGTGTCAGGATGACTGGACTGATGAACGCAAGATATATATGCTTGCGGAGTCAAAGCTTCTTTTGACAAATGTCAGAAAAATCGAGGCCAGATATCCACATAAGGCAGAGGTTATCCGCACAAACCTGTCACTGATAAGGGACTGCGAGCTTAGAAATGAGGAAAACCTGGATGTAGTTTCAGGTTATTTTGGAGAGATAATGGCTGAGATTTTTGCCTACCAGGATGATATTTGGGCCGATACCTTAAGGCGAATGGGCTTTTATCTTGGTAAGTTTATCTATCTAATGGATGCTTACGACGATATTGAGGAAGATATTAAAAAGAACAATTATAATCCTTTAAAAAACATTTTTTCCAAAAATGATGATTTTGAAGGTTACTGCTATAACATACTGCGCATGATGATGGCGGAGTGCTCTAAGGCATTTGAAATGCTACCGGTGGTTGAGAACGCCGAGATACTTCGAAATATTTTATATGCCGGAGTATGGACCAGATACGAGATGGTCCACAACAAAAGACTTGAGAATAAGAAGGATTGAAATAGATTATGTCAGACCCATATAAGGTACTTGGAATATCAAGAGATTCATCTGATGATGAGGTAAAAAAGGCTTATAGAAACATGAGCCGCAAATATCACCCGGATGCTAATATAAATAACCCAAATAAAGATAAGGCCGAGGAAATGTTCAAGCTTGTTCAGCAGGCTTATGATCAGATAATGAAGGAACGCTCTGGAGATTATTCATCTTCTGGTTCTACCTATGGTTCTTCCTACGGTGGCTTCGGAAGCGGCTTTGGAGGCTTTGGCGGTTATTCCGGCAGCTCAGCTTCCCAGGACGATGACGAGGAATCCATACATTTCAGAGCAGCAGCGAATTATATTCGCTCACGCCATTTTGCAGAAGCCAGAAATGTGCTTAATTCCATGACGACAAAAAGCGCTATGTGGTACTACTACAGCGCTATCACTGAATCTGGACTTGGCAATAATGTTACTGCGCTTGAGCATGCCAAAACTGCTTCACAGATGGAGCCTTATAACAGAAATTATAGTGAGCTCCTGCAGCAGCTTCAGATGGGCGGTTCCTGGTACAATACTATGAGGTCGCCATATTACGGCGCCGGGGTTAATATCGATAGCAGCATGTGTATGCGATTATGCATAGCAAATCTTATTTGCTCTATGTGCGGCGGAGGGGGAATTTGCTTCTGTTAACGTAATGCATTATTTATGAGGTAATAATAATGTTGGATTGTCTGGTGGTTTATGCTAGTGAAACAGGCAATACTAAGATGATTGCCGAAGAAATATATAATGCCCTGCCAACCAGTTCCAAGAAACTTGTTAACGTCAGATCCTGGAATGGTGCCAATGATGCCGGTACATATTTTATTGGTTTCTGGGCCAATAGAGGTACCTGCAGCCTTGAGATAATTGATCTGTTATCCTCACTTCATGGCAAGAACGTAGCATTTTTTGGTACCTGTGGCATGGGAAACACTGATTCCTATTATCAAAAGATAGAAAGCAGTGCTTTAGTGTGGCTTAATGAAGATAATACCTTCCTTGGTTCCTATTTTTGCCAGGGCAAAATGCCTATGGCTGTTAAGGATAAATACATTTCTTTAAGAGACAGATGCGACCCGCAGCAGATAGCTGCCATGATCCGAAACTTTGACGAAGCGCTGACTCACCCAG
>JAZRKG010000070.1:0-6122 GCA_045646185.1 Butyrivibrio sp. | reverse complement strand
ATTTGAAACTGAAAACACAGTATAGAACAGAAGATACCATAGGAGGAAAGAAAATGGGACAGATTATTGGTGAAGGCATTACCTTTGATGACGTGCTTTTGGTACCTGCATATTCTCAGGTGATTCCCAATCAGGTGGATTTGACCACATGGCTTACAAAAAAAATTAAGCTGAACATTCCTATGATGAGTGCAGGAATGGATACCGTTACAGAGCATCGCATGGCAATTGCTATGGCGAGACAGGGTGGTATCGGTATTATCCACAAGAATATGTCGATTGAAGCGCAGGCTGAAGAAGTAGACAAGGTTAAACGTTCTGAGAACGGTGTTATAACAGATCCTTTTTCACTTTCACCTGATCATACTCTTGCTGACGCAGATGCACTTATGGCTAAGTTCAGAATTAGCGGTGTACCTATTACAGAAGGCAAGAAATTAGTTGGTATCATTACTAACAGAGATCTTAAATTCCAGACAGATTTTTCACAGAAGATAAAAGACGTAATGACAAGCGAGAACCTTGTTACAGCTAAGGCAGGTATCACACTTGAAGAAGCTAAGCAGATTCTTGCAAAGTCCAAGAAAGAGAAGTTACCTCTTGTAGATGACGATTACAATCTTGTTGGACTTATTACAATCAAAGATATTGAAAAAACTATTAAGTACCCACTGGCTGCAAAAGACGAGCAGGGAAGACTTTTATGTGGTGCTGCAGTTGGTATTACAGCAAACTGTCTCGAAAGAGTATCCGCTCTTGTTGATGCCAAGGTAGACTGCGTAGTTCTTGATAGTGCACATGGACATTCTGAAAACGTAATCAGATGTGTCAAGATGATCAAAGAGAAGTTCCCGGATCTGCAGGTTATAGCTGGTAACGTTGCTACAGCAGCTGCTGTAAAGGACCTTATCGAAGCTGGCGCAGATGCTGTAAAGGTAGGTATCGGACCTGGTTCTATCTGTACAACACGAGTTGTAGCAGGTATCGGTGTTCCTCAGATTTCTGCTGTAATGGATTGCTATTCAGTAGCTAAGGAATACGGTGTTCCAATCATCGCTGATGGTGGTATCAAGTTCTCTGGTGATATTACAAAGGCTATCGCAGCAGGTGCTAACCTTGTAATGATGGGTTCAATGTTTGCAGGATGCGAAGAGGCTCCTGGTGACTACGAGCTTTATCAGGGAAGAAAATATAAGGTATATCGTGGCATGGGCTCTATCTCAGCCATGGAGAACGGTTCAAAGGATCGTTACTTCCAGGAAGGTGCTAAGAAGCTTGTTCCGGAAGGCGTTGAAGGACGTGTGGCTTATAAGGGTGCCGTAGAAGATACAGTGTTCCAGCTTATTGGTGGTCTTCGTTCCGGTATGGGCTATTGCGGATGCAAGACTATTGAAGAACTTAAAGAGAATGGACGTTTCATCAAGATGACTGCAGCAGCTCTTCGTGAAAGTCATCCTCATGATATTCATATTACAAAAGAAGCTCCAAATTATAGTGTTGATGAATAACAAATGTCTGTGAGGGGTGACGGTGTTAGACAAACAACAAGGAGTACTAACTGAATTTGCTAAAACTCATGCGGAAGCACTCAAAAAATGGCAGGACAGGTTCTGCGATATGGCGGGTGTTTTCGTGTGTTGCCTTGGAAAAAAAGGCGAGCAGATTACAGACTTCTCCGGTAACGCCTCAGAACTCGAAACAATCAAAAAATATGTCACAGATATAAGAATACACAACATCTTTATGAGAGTAACAGAAAGCCAGCTGGAGGATCAGGCTGTTGAGATTACCGACATTCCTAATCTTAAGCTGGCGGCTGTTGCCATCAAAAATGGTCAGACTCTTGCATGCGTACTTATTGTGTGCGGGATTCTTACTGATGCAGAGTATGACGCAGAATTCTATCATTTAGATCCGATCACTAATTTCCGTTATCAGACAACAGAAAACAAATTTTACAAATCCCTTGATCTATTAAGGGTTTCTATGCTTGCGCTTATTCAGATTGCAGATTCCAGAGAACAGGAAATTCAAAAGAATGTATCCAGCCAGATGTCCATTAAAGAAATGGAAGAAGCCTTTCACAGGGCTGAAGTAACGGCAGAGATAGTATCGTTTTTGGATAGCGATGATGAGATTAATTCCATCATGCTACAGATAATTACAAGGATAGCCAATTTCCTTGATATAAGTAATGCCTTTGTGGCATCAGTTAATAATGAAAATAATTTCATGGACATTGTTGTGCAATGGAATGCGGTGGGTGTTAAGCCTATTTTTGACAGAAAAGAAGAATTGGACCGCTGCTGGTTCATGAACTCTAATAAAACCTTTGCTGTATCTTCTACGACTGCAATGAGTGCGGGTGAAAGAGAACAGCTTGATAACATGGGCGTAAATGCAGTAATTGCAATGCCGGTACTTGTAGGCAATGTAATAGGTTTTTATGTATGCCTTTCTGAAAACAGAGATGCCAGAAACTGGTCTATTGAAGAGATTAAGTTTATCAATGATGCTATAAGAATTTTGCAGAGTATTATTACCAAGAGAATTCAGAAAAACTCTCTTGCAAGCTCTTTCCAGTCACTGGAATCTATTTTGGATAATGTAGGTAGTTCCATTTATGTAAGAGATATGAAGACCAACCTATTGCTCTTTGCAAACAGGAGCCTCAGGAACTATTTTTCCAAAGAGCTTCAGGAGGGAACTCTTGAAGAACTCTTTGAGGGCAATGTCCCGGCTAAGAGCCATAGCGGCATGTATGAGATTCATCATGAGGCAAGAGACAGATGGTATGACCTGTATTACACCCACATTAACTGGGTAGATGGAAGGCTTGTGTCCCTATGCGCCATTTATGATGTTACAGAGAAAAAACTTTACCAAAAGCGTATTGAGCAGCAAGCCTATACCGACTTTTTGACAGGCCTTTATAATCGTATGTGCTGCGAAAGAGATCTGGCAAGATTTATAGATGAAGCTCAACAGAATGGAACAAAAGGAGCTCTTTTATATCTTGACCTGGATGATTTCAAACATATTAACGACAGCCTTGGACATCAGTATGGTGATGTTTTGCTGCAGAATGTGGCAAGCTCTCTTACCAGCATTGCCGGTATTACTGACTCATGCTACAGAATGGGTGGCGATGAGTTTGTGGTTATTGTCCCACCTGAAAGCTACTACAGGATGGACAATATTTTAAATGAAATCAGAAATGTTTTTTCCACACCCTGGTATCTTAAGGATGATGATTACTACTGCACTATGAGTATGGGTATTGTAGAATTTCCTGACAATGGTGAAAGTGTTTCTGAACTTATAAAACGTTCTGATATTGTAATGTACGAAGCCAAAAAGGGCGGCAAAAACAGAATCGCCAGATATTCAGATTCTATTGGAGCATCCTCTACAAGGCGTCTTGACCTTGAAAAAGGCCTAAAAGAAGGCACATACAATAATTTTGAAGAGTTTGATGTTTATTATCAGCCAATCATCAAGGTTTCAGGTAAAAAGAAAATCTGTATAGGCGCAGAAGCACTTCTTCGTTGGAATAATGAAAAGCTGGGAGCAGTGCCTCCTGCAGAATTTATTCCACTTGCTGATTACATGGGACTTATAGCACCACTGGGAGAATTTGTAATGCAAAGAGCATGTGAGAACTGCCGCAAATGGAATAAAACCAGTGGTGGCAATATGTTTGTGACAGTCAATCTGACGGCGTCACAGCTGATGCAGACAACAATTCTGGATATGATAAAGAGCTCTATTGAAGAAAATAATATAAGGCCTGAAAATCTAAAGCTAGAGATAACAGAATCTCTGGCAATAAATGATTTGGAGAGAACAGAGAAGACCATGCTTGCCATAAAGGATATGGGAGTGGGGCTTGTTCTTGATGATTTTGGCGAAGGCTATTCTTCTCTTAATAGCATACAGGCTCTACCGTTTGAGATGGTCAAAATCTCCCAGAAGTTTATGCATAATCTGGAAAATGACAATTACGCCAAGGCATTTGTCTGTGCGGTAAGGGACATGTCCAAAGCTCTTTCGGCATCACTTGTTGTTGAAGGAATTGAGACTGAGAACCAGATGAGTTATCTTACACAAAATGGAATTGAGCTCATTCAGGGATTTTATTTTGATAAAGCCTTGCCTGCAGCTGACTTTGCAGACAAGTATATTAAGGCTGGCAGCACTAAAGCCAAAAAGACCAAAGTCTAGGGTTGCTTTTTGCCATACTTAGCGTTATTGTGATACAATGTAGTATTATAGAATACATTAAATAGAAATGAGATTTTAGTAAAAATGGCAGAGGTAAACACAAACACAGAAGAGAAGGAAAATAATATTCCTTCCCGCAATTTTATTGAGAACGCAATTGACAAGGATCTTCAGGAAGGAGTGTATGACCATGTACATACCCGTTTTCCTCCTGAACCAAATGGCTTTTTACATATTGGTCATGCAAAGAGCATACTTTTGAATTATGGTCTTGCCAAGGAATACAACGGCAAGTTCAATATGAGATTTGATGATACAAATCCTACAAAAGAACGTTCAGAGTTTATGGATTCTATCATAGCTGACGTTAACTGGCTTGGCGCTGATTATGAAGACAGATTGTTCCATGCATCAGACTATTTTGACGAGATGTATGAAAATGCAGTCAAGCTCATCAAAAAGGGCAAGGCATACATCTCAACTCTTACAGCAGAAGAGATGAGAGAATATAGAGGAACACTTACAGAGCCAGGCAAAAACGATCCTGACAGAGATAGAAGTATTGAAGAAAACTTAAAGCTTTTTGAAGACATGAAGGAAGGCAGAGTAGAAGATGGTAAGATGACACTTCGTGCCAAGATTGATATGTCTTCACCTAATATCAACATGAGAGACCCTATTATCTATAGAGTTGCTCATATGACACACGCAAGAACAGGTGACAAGTGGTGCATTTATCCTATGTACGATTTTGCTCATCCTATTGAAGATGCTATAGAAGGAATCACACATTCTATCTGTACTCTTGAGTTTGAAGACCACAGACCTTTATATGACTGGGTTGTTAGAGAATGTGAGTATGCTAATCCACCTCGTCAGATTGAGTTTGCCAAGATGTATCTTACAAACGTAGTAACAGGTAAGAGATATATCAAAAAGCTCGTAGAAGATGGAATCGTTGATGGATGGGATGATCCAAGACTTGTTACTATTGCAGCTCTTCGTAGAAGAGGCTTTACACCTGAGTCTATCAGAATGTTTGTAGAGCTTTGCGGCGTTAGTAAGGCACAGTCTTCTGCTGAGTACGCTATGCTAGAGTACTGCATCAGAGAAGATTTAAAGGCTAAAGCCAAGAGAATGATGGCTATTCTGGATCCTGTAAAGCTTGTGATAGACAACTATCCTGAGAATACAACAGAAATGCTTGAAATTGAGAATAATAAAGAAGTTCCTGAGATGGGAGTGCGTAACCTTCCATTTAGCAGAGAGCTTTACATAGAGCGGGATGACTTCATGGAGGAGCCTCCAAAGAAGTACTTCCGTCTGTTCCCAGGTAATGAAGTTCGTCTTATGAATGCTTATTTTGTTACCTGCACAGGTTGTGTAAAGGATGAGAACGGCAATGTGGTTGAGGTTCATTGTACTTATGATCCAGAGACTAAGAGCGGAAGTGGATTTAATGCACGTAAGGTAAAAGGAACAATTCACTGGGTAGATGCAGGCTCTGCAGTAAACGCAGAGGTTCGTCTCTACGAGAATATTGTTGATGAAGAAAAGGGTGTTTACAATGAAGATGGTTCCATCAATGTAAATCCTAACTCTATCACTGTTATTAAGAATGCAAAGCTGGAGCCTGAGCTTGCTAATGTAGTTGCTGGTGACAAGTTCCAGTTTGTCAGAAACGGATTCTTCTGTGTTGATTCCAAGGATTCCAGGGAAGATGCACTTGTATTTAACAGAATCGTTTCATTAAAGAGTTCATTTGTTTTACCAAAGAACTGATGTAATATTAAAAACATGTACCTACGGGAAAATTAGTGCGAAAGCAGTTTATTTCTGCGGAAAGGTAAGTTATGGCTGGATTTTTATCTGGACTATCAAAATTTGGATTAGGAAAT
>JAZRKG010000069.1:0-30018 GCA_045646185.1 Butyrivibrio sp. | reverse complement strand
ATCAGAAAGATACTATTTCACTAGTAAAACAGCTCCAAATATTACTAGTAGAATTTCCAAAAGACGATGTTTCACTAGTAACTCTCAGAATTTAACAATTTCTGGAAGAACTAAATGAAAAAACATCAAAACATCGTTATGTAAGAAATAGTAAATGATATTGATATCAGGTAACTGATTTTTCTTATCTAAATGACATTGGGACGGGGTTAGTGGTCCATTTTTCCATGATGGTACTTATGCTTTCTGTATATAGAAGTTGCAGAAGAATAATTTGTGAAATATAATCAAAGCTATTATACATAATTAGATTTTAGGAAAAATGAATAATATGGAGGTCTACATGGGAAGAGTGGTTGCAATTAGTGGAGGTGAGCTTGAATCTACTGAAAAACTAAACATCTACGCATAAAAACTCTCGGGAAAGGAATCTCCAATGTTATGTTTTATCTAATCTCTTAGAAATTGACTTGGGGTATGGTGCGTATGACAAAGCAGCAGCTTTGAAGCCTGAGTTTAAAGTCCTTTTTGATAAGTCTGGAACTGTTAATGACAAGATGGCGAAATCAAGAGAAGGGATGGGGACCGTATTTATGGAGAAAAGCATAAGAAAGATATAGAAAAGGCATGCGATGAAGTATGGATTCGTATGATGCATGCCGCTGTCGCAATCCATCGCAATAACTTCTTTCGCGCTGTAGGAGAATTAGAGTATATTAGGAAAATCTATATTGAGCTGATATATGATGAGCTTAGGGAATATAAACTTCCGGTGTCTCAGGAAACGATATATTCATATTATGAAGGACTTAAGTGATTAAAGTGGTTGAAAATCAGACAAAAAGTATCTAGGCTAACACATATGTTTATATTATGACAAAATGTGATATTATATGAGTTAGGCAAAGGCGCTGAAAAATATGGTACCTTTGCCTTTTTGCATGGAGGAATATATGAAACCAGTTATAGGAGTTATGCCGCTTGTGGATGAAGAGAAGGATAGCCTCTGGATGCTTCCGGGGTATATGGATGGTATCAGTACTGCGGGAGGAATTCCGGTAATGTTTCCCCTAACAGCTGATTCGAAAGATATATCAGAGCTGCTTGGTAAAGTGGACGGAATTTTGCTGACAGGCGGACATGATGTAGACCCAACGTTGTATGGAGAGAAAACGGTTTTCAGTTCAGTTATTCCATGTGGTCGGAGAGATGGCATGGAACAAGAATTGCTTAAACAGGCATTAGAAAAGGATATTCCTATATTAGGAATATGCAGAGGGTTACAGTTCTTGAATGTGTATCTTGGAGGAACACTTTATCAGGATTTGCCATCACAGTATTCAACCAATACCGGGAGGTTGGTAAAGAGGTTGTAGTCATACCCTTGGCATACATGGCAATAACCTGTTCTTCAATACCGGAAATATCTTTCTGTCTTCAACATGCGTTGGCACAAAATGGACTTAAGTTAAAAGAATACGTGAAGTAAGTATATCAGAAACACTATTTGTAAATTGTATGTTGCAGCAAAATAAAATGATGTATAATACTGACTATTAAGCAAAACTTTAACGAGCCAAAACACTAATGTGTGGAAGGGGAGGCAAGGTATGGAAATTACAGAAATGTTGGATAAGTTACTGGAAATGGCAAAAGATGATTCCAATCTCAGGCAGCAGCTGCTTGATACAAGGTCATCAGCTAATCCGCTTTCAGATTTTTGTGATATTGCAAAACAGAAGGGCCTAGCCATGTCAGTAATGGATATTATCAATCAGGGCGAAGAATTCTACGCAGAAATCAAACGTAGCACAAATGGCGGAGGAGAAAACTCACCAGACCTTGATTTTCAAAACGATGAATACTCAATATTCATGATGAGACTGCAAGGCATAGATAATTAAAAATAATACTCGGCAATTAATAAAATCACCTGGAGAAATAATACAATTAATGAACAGCAAAATAATGAAACAAGCCTTCACTAAATCACTCCCTGTAATGGCGGGATATATCGTACTTGGAATAGGCTTTGGAATACTACTTAGAAATGCTGGTTATGGAGTGCTCTGGGCCTTTGCAATGGCAGTATTTATATATGCAGGCTCCATGCAATACGTTGGAGTAAGCCTGCTCTCTGGAGGCGCATCACTTATAACCACGATGATCACAACACTTATGGTAAATGCCCGTCACCTTTTTTACAGCATATCCATGATTGAAAAATATAAAGATGCTGGCAAATATAAGCCATACATGATCTTTGCCCTTACAGATGAGACCTACTCACTTTTATGCGATGGAAAAGTTCCGACAGACTGCGAAGAAAACCCAAACCTCTTTAGATTTCTGGTATCACTTATGAATCAGGCATATTGGGTAATTGGTTGCGTTTTGGGAAACCTTATAGGAGCTGTTCTGCCTTTTTCCACAGCAGGAATTGAATTCTCAATGACAGCACTGTTTGTAGCCTCTTTTACCGAGCAATGGCTTACTAATAAAAATCACATCCCGGCAATAGCAGGTCTGGCCTGTACTTTTGGATGCCTCTTAATATTTGGAGCAGAGAACTTTCTCATACCTTCAATGATCCTGATCACACTGGTTCTTACATTAGTACCACAAAAGGAGGAAGCCAAATGAAAAGCGCTGAACTTGTAATTGCAATGTCTGTGGTCACTATCATGATTCGCTTTCTGCCTTTTATTACTTTTAGAAAAAAAGTACCGAAATACATTTCATACCTTGGCAGAGTGCTTCCGTCTGCGATAATAGGAATGCTTGTTGTATACTGCCTGAAAGGAACAACGCTTACAGCATTTCCATATGGAATACCTGAAATAATTGCTACAATATGCGTAATAGCTGTGCAGGCCTTCAAACGAAACGCAATACTAAGCATACTATCAGGAACAGTGCTCTACATGATACTCACATTTATTTGCGGAACGATTATATAACGAAATATATAAAAGGGACTAAAATTTAGTTCCTTTTATTTTTTTGCCCAAAAATAAGGCTTTTTAAAGGGTACAAAAATTAATTGGACTATATCTGCAAGGATAAAAACAGTACAGTAACACCTAGAGAAGGGAAGGAGAAAAAATAAATACTATGGGGAAAAAATTTAATACATATCTAAAAAACAACTGGCAATTATACATTATGATTGCTCCAGCTGTAATCTACTTTTTTATCTTTAATTATCTGCCTCTATATGGAATACAAATAGCATTTAAAGATTATAAAGCAGTAAATGGAATTGCAGGAAGTGCATGGGTAGGTTTAAAGCATTTCAAAAACTTCTTTAATGCATATTACTTCAAAAGACTTCTGGCCAACACTTTATTGCTGAATATCTACTATTTACTATGGAGCTTTCCAATTCCTATTATTATGGCCATTTTACTAAATCAGGTAAAAGGCAATAAAATCAGGCAGACTATTCAGACTACGATATATGTTCCTTACTTTATATCTACAGTAGTACTGGCAGGTATGCTCTACATTTTCTTATCGCCTACAAGTGGAATACTAAATATAGTAAGAGGCTGGGCAGGGCTCTCAGCGGTTGATTACATGTCAAGCTCAGGTGCTTTCAGAAGTATCTATATTATTTCTGGAATATGGCAATCAGCAGGATACAACACAATACTTTTTATTGCATCCTTAGCCGGAGTAGATCAGGCATTGTATGAAGCAGCAGAAATAGATGGCGCAAGCATATGGCAAAAAATAAGGTATATTGACCTCCCAAGCCTTTTACCAACAATCATGATGGTGCTGGTACTGGACTGTGGAAGACTCTTAAGTAGCAATACAGAAAAAGCACTGGTAATGCAAACAGCAGGAAATATTCCTACATCAGACATCATCGGTGTATACGTATACAACATAGGACTTGGAACAGGCCAGTTTTCATACTCAGCAGCAATTGGACTTTTTATAAACGTCATCAATTTCATACTGATAATTGCTGTAAATAAACTATCAAGGAGGCTGACTGATGTTGGGTTATTCTAGTGCGATCAAAACCAAAGAAATAAACTTTGTAGAAAAACAAAAACCAATGATTAAAAGAAAAAAACTAAGTATCAGTAACAGAATATTTCATATAATAAATGCTTTGTTTTGGATTATTGCAATGTTCCTGATCCTATACCCGCTATACCTGGTTTTAATAGCTTCAGTATCAGATCCGGATGCAATAGTGCGAGGAGAAGTTATCTGGCATCCTGTTGATTTTTCGCTTATGGGATATGAGGCAATATTTGGATATAGCGAATTAATACGCTCCTATATCAATTCTATATTTTATACAGCAGTCAGTGTAGCCTTAAGTATTGGAATCACACTATGTGCAGCATATGCGTTGTCGAGACCTAAATTTAAAGGGAAAGCATTATTTAACATATATTTTGTATTTACCATGTTTTTCAGTGGAGGACTTATACCAACTTTTTTAACCCTGAAAGACATAGGACTATATAACACACCACTGGTAATCATACTAATGGGATGTGTTAGTGTATGGAACCTGATGGTGGCAAGGACTTTCATTCAGACAAGCATCCCCCATGAACTGTACGAAGCGGCAATGCTGGATGGAGCCTCACATTTTCAATATTTTATAAAAGTAGTAATTCCACTTAGTAAGACGATAATAGCGGTACTGGCAGTTTATTATGGTGTAGCCAAATGGAATGACTATTTTACCGGTCTTGTTTATCTAAGAGACAGACAGCTTTATCCATTGCAAACCGTCCTGCGCGAAATACTTGCTACTCTTCAGGTAGATAAATCAGGCGATTATATGATGTCAATGGCAGACAGCGCAGCAAGTATGGCAGAAGCAGTAAGAATTGCTAACGTTGCAAAATATTGCATTATAGTAGTTGCTACAGGTCCGGTAGTTATTCTATATGCAGTCATGCAGAAATATTTTGAAAAAGGAGTAATGATAGGATCACTAAAAGGATGATATGATAATGACAGTGCCAATGCACTGTTAAATTAAGGAGGGTTACAATGAAGAAAAGGGTTTTAACAGTATTACTTTCTGCAGCAATGGTAATTGGTACAATTACAGGATGCGGACAAAACACAGCAGGCACAAGCGAATCAGCTGACACAGGATCACAGTCAGAAGAGAGCGAAGAGGGAATAACTCTAAAAATCATGCTTGGTATAAGAGATGTGGATTCTCTTACAGAAATATCTGAAATGCCAGCTATCCAGAGACTTGAAGAACAGACAGGTATCAATCTTGAATGGGAAGTAGTAAAAGGGTCAGATTGGGAGACCAAATTAAATCTAATGTTTGCATCAGGAGACTACCCTGACATTATTCTTGCACCAAACGTTACAGTTGACTATGAAGAATATGGAGTAACACAGCAGCTTCTTATTCAGTTAAACGATGATCTTACAAGCCAGTACATGCCTAATTATACAGAAAGAAGAGAAGCAGAAGCTGATGATCCGACAAACAGCCTTATTGCTTCAGATGGAAACAAGTATTCCGTAGGTTATCTTGTAGGACAGAACATAAATACCAATCAGCATTACTTTATAAACCAGCAGTGGCTTGATAATCTTGGATTAGAAACACCAACAAATATTGATGAGCTTACACAGGTGCTTAGAGCCTTTAAAGAAAATGATGCAGATGGTGATGGAGATTCAACAAATGAAATCCCACTTGAAATGGGGTTGGATACAGGTTTTTATGGTATCAGGTATATTCTTCCATTGTTTGGAGTTCCAGCCGATGGAGATAAATGGATATACATTGATGATGACAAAAATGTTGTTTTTGCTCCAACTACTGACAACTTTAGAGCTACAATGGAATGGCTTCACAAATTATACTCAGAAGGACTCATAGACCCTGAAGTAATATCTCAGGATATTAATACTATTGAGACTAAGCTCAAAGCAGGAAATGCAGGTTTCTTTACAGCCTGGAGATTAACAGGCATGGGCTTTGATGATGGCGTATTACAGACAAGCGTATTATATACACCTGATTCAACTGCCAAGCTGGCAAGAATACTTGAAGTAGCCAAGGGTGGTGCATATATAACTGTAAGTAATCAGTATGTGGCTGAATCCCTTGAGCTTTTAGATACAATGCTGGATACAGAGATGATGTTCTCTCTTTACTATGGAGAACAGGATGCAACTGATGGCTCTGGCTGGACCTATAATAGTGAGAATGGCAAAATAGATTCTCTTAGTGATGGAAGTGTAGATGTTAAGAATTTCCTTGATTGTAATACACTATTTTTTGCACCTGCAACTTATATTACAAATACCTTTAATATGTCGGAGACAAGAATAGAAAAAACTGAGTATTGCCAAATCTATGACAATGCAGGTATTATTCAGAAATACTCAAATAACTATTTCAAATTTGCACCACTGTCCTCAGACCAGCTTCAGAGCATTGCATTGAAGGAAACAGACATTGATAATGCAGTTATTGAAAACGTTGCAGCCTTCATAACAACAGGAGTTACAGACGAGAGCTGGGAGCAATTCGTCAAAATCTTTGAAGACATGGACGTAGACAGTTACGTAGCAATATATCAGGATGCAATAAACACACTTGATATGGACTGATTCTGGAAAAAGAAATCTTAATAGTAACAAATATTCATTAATATTGAACAGGATAGGTGTCAAATTCGTTTGGCACCTATGTTACTATATAAGAAAAATCAGGGGAGTTACGGATATAAGTATGGGGATAGCAGGTATTTTTAAAAAGGGTAAAAGAAGTACCAATGAAATATATAAAGCAATGATGATTCTTAATCTTTTTATAGCAATCATCATATTGATAATGGGAGGATATCTATACACCTTCTATTTTCAGACTCTCAAAAATGACTTTATTACTGCAGAACGGGACTATCAGAATGCTATAATAAACAGCCATGAAAATGATCTTGATATCATGAATAATATTGCAACTCAGCTTTCACTTTCCGAAGATATCACACTATTTATGCTTGACGAACAGCCAGTAAAAGCTACATACCTGATAGACAGGCTATATCAGTACACCAAAGTCAGCGAATCCTTTTCACAGGTATTATATTGTTACAAAAATGACCACTACCTCTATAACGGTGCCTCATCCATTGAAATCCAGCTCTTTTTAAATGATGGCTTTATTTTGGAAAACACCACTGCTGAAGAGTTTCAATCTCTGATATACAATGCGGAAGAATTTACCATATTGCCTGAACAAGGTGCAGACGGTTATGTTAACTATCGTTACGGCAATTCAGAAAATAGCTATGTGATATTCATTAAAACTATAGAGCCACGAAAACAAGGAACAGCCATTTTCCTTGTAGGCAGCTCGTACTATGATGACCTCCTTTCAGGAAAAGAAGAGGATCAAAGGCAGACAATCCTTGAATACAATGGAGAAATAATAGTACAAAGAGGCACGGAACTTATAACTGAAAATGACCTTGCTGCACTTGAAATAAAAGAAGATGATGGCGGATTTATAACTTTATCTGGTCAGCAGCTTGCAGTAGTTTCACAAATGGGAGATAGCGGAATACGTTATATTACACTTCAGCCAACAACCATTTTTTATAATAAATTTTTGGCAGGACAGTGGAACATTTTCTTTGTAGTAATAGTTTCCTACATAATCCTTTCAGCAACAATTCTGATAATAAGAAATCGCATAACCAGGAAAGTAAGGACTATATCCAGACTTTTGAATGAGGATGACGACAGCTTTGCAAATATTGAAAAAGGAATAAAAGCCCTTGATGAAACAGCAAGAATATCTGAGGCAGAAAGACTAAAGCTTAGAAGAGCCGGATTTATAAATAGATTTATAAGAGCCGATTATGATAACGAAAAAGAACTAATAAATGAAGCAAATCAGGCTGGGCTTAATATAGACAAAAAAAATTATGTGGTAGCACTTATTGGCGAAAAAGATGACAACAATGAGAGAAAGACCAACGACATCCTTCTTGAGCTGCTGAAAGTTGAAAAAAACATATCTGGATATGGTCTCAGCCTTATTGCCAAAAGACAAAGCCTGTTTGTAATCTTTGGAGATGACAAGGACGCTATATTAGAATTTTTGGAAAAAATGCTTCAGGTAGGAAAGGATACCTGTGAAAAATTCATTATGGCAGTAAGCGATTATCATGACAAATATTCTGAAGCGTCAAAGGCCTATCTTGAAGCGGATGCGGCTTATGATAATAGATTTTTGTCTGATAATGACAGCATAATATGTTTTAAAAGCCTTGCTGTTTCAGAAATGCAACAAAATCTTCCATCAAGTTACATGCAGAGACTAAAGAATGCCATAAGGACAAGTAATAAAGAAACTATGGAAAGAGTCATAACCGAGATTGGTGAACACATGCAGAAAAATGGCCAGTCCCTCTTTGGCTTTAGAATCATGTGCAATGACATAATCCATATTCTCATTGAAGAATCAGATAATAATGAGCCAGAAAGCATTTTCAGTGTATATACGCTTTCTCAATGCATGACAATACAAGATTTTGAAGGCGTTTTGACAGATGTTTGTAATTCTCTTATGAACGCCAAAAAAGAATCTGATGAAAAAGAGGATTCAATGGTGACTACTGCCATTAAATACATTAGTGAAAACTATTCAGATTCCAATTTCAATATGAGTAGCCTGGCTGATAAACTGGGAATAAGTACAGTTACCTTGTCAGTTAATTTTAAAAACGAGATGGACATAAGCCCATCTGACTACCTGGCAACCCTGAGAATGGAAAAAGCAAAAGAACTTTTAATAACTACAGATAAAAAAATACGTGATATCAGCTTTGAAGTTGGCTATGAAGATGATCACGTTTTTACCAGAAGATTTAAAAAATATACTGGAAAAACTCCGGGGCAATATAGAACAGAAAAAAACAGCCTTTAATATTTCTCAAAACAAGCAAAAAATCCAACAGGAAGGGCGGCTATGTACCAGAATCCGATTATCACAGGCTTTGCTGCAGACCCAAGCGTTTGCAGAGGAAAAGATGCGTACTATCTAGCTACATCAACCTTTTTGTACCTGCCGGCAATATCGATTTTTAAGAGCACAGA
This sequence comes from Butyrivibrio sp., assembly GCA_045646185.1. Taxonomy (GTDB): domain Bacteria; phylum Bacillota; class Clostridia; order Lachnospirales; family Lachnospiraceae; genus Butyrivibrio. The sequence goes on along the minus strand of JAZRKG010000069.1, from coordinate 20,898 downwards.
CCTCTATAACTGGCAGCAGGTTGCCAATGCACTGCCGGATGTACCAGGAGCAGAATGGGATAAATACACTGAAAACGGAGGAGTATGGGCTCCTACAATCAGGTATTACAACGGGACTTACTACATCTGTGCCCCAATAGAAAATAAAGGAAACTTTATAATACATGCAACTGATCCGGCAGGCCTCTGGTCAGAACCTGTCTGGGTAGACATGGGTGGAATAGACCCATCACTGTTTTTTGAAAATGATAAAGCATATTTTTGTACCAATGACTGGAGTGATGGACAGCCGGGAGTGTGGCTCTGTGAGATAGACCCTGTATCCGGGCAGAAGCATACAAATCCAGTCTGCATCTACAGAGGAAATGGTGGAGGCTGGCTTGAAGCACCGCATATATACCATATTGGAGACTATTATTACTGTTTCGCAGCAGAAGGCGGCACCTATTTTGGACACATGGAAATAGTAGCCAGAGCAGAGAACCTATATGGTCCCTATGAAAACTGCCCATATAACCCTATTTTGACCAACAGTCATGATACCAGCAAAGACATAAGCTGCGCCGGGCATGCTGACCTTATTCAAAACAAAAAAGGACAGTACTACCTTGTACACCTTGGCTGCAGACAAGGCGCTCTTTCGATATCGCCTCTTGGCAGAGAGACTTTCCTTACACCTCTACAATTTGTGGATGGTTGGCCCGTTGTTCCTGGAAAAAAAGCAACGCTGAAAAACGAAACCTTTGCGAATGAGCCTTCAGAGAAAAATGCAGGCATTGTAAATTCAGCTGACAGCACTTTTGTCGATAACTTCACTTCAAACGAATGGCCGGTAGAATGGAAATTCCTCAGAGGAAAAGGCAGAGACCTTTTCCAGAGACAAAATGAAAAAGGCGAAAAAGATCTTTTTTCAGATAGACTGACAATTAGCACAACTACAGCTGAGCCAAGCGCTTTTGCATACCTAAGGCAGCCAGATCTTAAGTTTTCATGCCAGGCAGAACTTTTGACGGATTCTGCAAGCCTGGAACTATCAGACAATGACAAGACAGGCCTGACATTATTTTTATCAGAAACGAACTATATTTTTTATGGTTTGGTAAAAAAAGAAAAGCAGATATGCCTGACTCTTTTCCAGGCAGCAGGAGATATGGAAACCACGTACTGGGAAGAGCCACTGACCAAAAGTGAAAAAATAAATCTTATTATCACAGGTGATGATAAAAAATACTATTTTGACTGCCCTGAGATGAATATGCAAGATGTTAAAACCAGGCTGTCCAATAGATTTTTATCACCACTTGTGATGGATAGAAGTTTTATAGGGACGATGATAGGAATCGGTATCTTAGGTAAAAATGGCCCATCAAAAGCCTCTTTTTACCAGATTACATTAAACAAAAAATAAGACATTTGGAAGAAAAAGAGTTATTCTATATTAATGCGATTGAATCCGGCAGCGAAGATGACAACTGCAATCCAATTGCTCATTAACACATTGGAGAAAGAAATTGCAACGCGGAGATTTTAAAACAGAAAAAATAAGTAAACTCATATTAGGACAGGCGATACCCCTGACCATAGCGCAGTTTGTTCAGGTAATATACAACATCATTGACAGGATATACTTGGGACACATGCCGGGAGAGGCAGAGAGCCTTGCCCTTACAGGCGTAGGACTTACCTTTCCCATAATCAGCCTGATAGCGGCATTTACCAACCTTTTTGCCACAGGAGGAGCACCGCTTTGCTCAATGGCAAGAGGAGCAGGCAAGGAAGACAGAGCCAAAAAGCTAGAGATTACAACACTCTTCATGCAGCTCATAACAGGAATTGTCTGCATAGTAGTACTATCACTTACCAAGAAACCACTGCTATACCTTTTGGGAGCCAGTGCCAACACCTATAACTATGCAAGCGATTACCTATCGGTGTACCTTATGGGCACCATATTTGTTACCACCGGAACAGGCATGATAGGCTTTATCAACCTGCAGGGCTTTCCAAGAAAAGGCATGGCCTACATGATGACAGGCGCCATTATCAATATGATCCTGGACCCTATATTTATTTTTGGACTTAATATGGGAGTAAAAGGCGCAGCCCTTGCATCAGTGCTATCCCAGCTGGTATCCTGCATACTTGTATTTAGATTCCTTCTTGGAAAAGAAGCCATCATCCAAATAAACTTTACTGACATCTTTAAACCAGCCCTTGGCCTTGTAAGAGAAATCGTGGTCCTTGGATTTGCCGGCTTTATAATGTCAGCTACCAACTGCGCGGTACAGGCAGTCTGCAATATGACCCTTTCAAACTATGGACGGGAACTGGGAGACCTCTACATTGCAGTCATGACGATAATCAATTCAGTCAGAGAGATGATAGGACTTCCAATTAACGGCATAACAGCAGGCGCACAGCCGGTTATCAGCTACAACTATGGTGCAAGACTCTATAACAGAGTCAAACAGGGCATACGCTTTATGGCCCTCGTAGGTGTGAGCTACACAGTATTTATGTGGATCATGATCATGCTTTTCCCACACGGATTTCTGACCATCTTTTCTTCAGACGAAAGTGTGATTGAGACAGGACGGCTTCCACTTACCATATACTTTATGGCATTTATCTTTATGGCACTGCAGTTTGTAGGACAGGCCACCTTTGTTGCTCTTGGTAAATATAAACAATCAATATTCTTTTCACTACTTAGAAAAGTGTTTATTGTAATACCTCTGACACTGCTACTGCCACTTATTCCGCAGATTGGAGTTATGGGTGTATTTCTGGCAGAGCCTATTTCCAACTTTATCGGAGGACTTGCAAGCTGTGGCACCATGTATTTCACCGTTTATAGAAAGCTTGGAAGTGAGAGAGAAGCACCAGCAGCCTGAAAATGACTGCCATTTACAAATAAAAAAGTTCAATGTAAAATACTACTACGCTCATAAGTAGGAGGAATAATCTTATGAAAAAATGTATGGATTCTGAAAATCTACATAGAAGACTTGCCAAAGTAATGGGACAGATCAAGGCAATTGACCGCATGATAGATGAAGATGTTCCATGCGAAGACGTACTTTCCCAGATAAGCGCCGCCAAGTCAGCACTTAACAAAGCCGGACAGGTAGTACTTGAAGGACATATAAAGCACTGCGTCAGAGATGCTGTTGAGCAGGGTGATGATGCGGAACTTGAGAACTTCACCAAGGCAATAGAGAGATTTGCAAATATGCAATAAATATACAAGCTTCCAGATATTAGTAACCATAAACGGAGACTAAGGCCTGGGAGCTTTTCTTTTGGCAAGAAAGATAAGCAAACTTCCTTGACAACCTATACCCCTATGGGTATATTATATCTATACCCCCTGGGGTATAGATTGGAGCCTTTATGAAAAAAATTATAGATAAACTGGAAGCATTAATGGAACTTGGCGGAACTAAAAAAGACATAACGCTGCTGGTTATCGGCGGAATATCTCTTGTTCTCAGCCTCTTAAATTCTCGCTTTAACTTTCTATCCTTACCCTTTGATATTGCCTGGGTTGCAATAATTCTATGCGGTATCCCAATTATCTTAGAAGCAATTATAGGACTTGTAACAGCCTTTGACATCAAGGCAGACGTGCTGGTATCTCTGGCACTTATTGCATCAGTCCTTATACATGAAGATTTTGCAGCAGGCGAAGTTGCTTTTATCATGCAGCTGGGAGCACTGCTTGAAGACCTTACAGTCGCCAAAGCAAGAGAAGGCATAGAAAAGCTTGTGAGGCTTTCACCTCAGACAGCAAGAGTTCTTAGAGATGGAAAGGAAATCATCATCCCTGCCAAGGATGCGCAGGTAGATAATATCATACGAGTCCTTCCTGGAGAAACGGTACCTGTAGACGGCATCATCATAAGCGGCAATACCTCAATAAACCAGTCAGTAATGACTGGTGAATCCCTGCCAGTGGATAAAGTAGCTGGCGATGAAGTTCTAAGTGGAACAGTGAATCAGTTTGGAGCCTTCGAATTGAAAGCTACCAAAGTAGGTGAAGACAGCTCCATTCAGAGAATGATCAGGCTGGTTCAGACTGCAGACGCTGGCAAAGCCAAGATTGTAGGCCTTGCGGACAGATGGGCAACATGGATTGTAGTCATAGCACTCACTGCAGCAATACTTACCTGGATTTTCACGGGCCAGATCATAAGAGCTGTTACTATTCTTGTAGTATTCTGCCCATGTGCTCTTGTACTTGCAACACCGACAGCAATCATGGCTGCCATCGGCAACGCGACCAGGCACGGCTTCCTTGTAAGAGAAGGCGATGCCCTTGAGAGACTGTCCATGGTCACCAGAATCACTTTTGACAAAACAGGAACACTGACCTACGGTAACCCTGTGGTTACAGATGTTATAAGCTGTTCAGACATCACTACTGATGAAATATACCTCTACGCAGCGTCAGCAGAGAAGCTCTCTGAGCACCCTCTTGGAAAAGCAGTTGTGAAATGCTTTGGAAGAGAAGCTCTAAAGGCTGATAATTTTGAAATGGTGCCAGGTCAGGGAGTAAAGGCTACCATAAATAACAAAGTAACCCTTGCAGGCAACACAAGACTCCTTGCTAATAACGGAATAACTGCGCCAGATAATGCAGAGGATGACAATACTACAATCTACATAGCAATAGACGGAAAATATGCTGGTTACATAGTCCTTGCAGATACCATAAGAGATGATTCCAGAGAAATGATCAGCAAGGTTAAGAGCCTTGATATAGAGCCGGTTCTTTTGACAGGTGATAGTCAGAATACTGCAGACAAAATCGCAGGAGAGCTTGAAATAACTAATGTTAAGGCTGGCTGTCTTCCAGAAGATAAGCTGGAATATATAGACGAGATGCAGCAGCAAAACCAGCAGGTATGCATGATCGGTGATGGAATAAATGATGCTCCTGCCCTCAAAAAAGCAAACGTAGGAATTGCCATGGGCAAAGTGGGAAGCGACATTGCAGTTGATGCAGCAGACATCGCTCTTGTGGATGATGAAATCAAAGAGCTGCCACATCTTTTGGCACTATCAAAGAGAATGATGACCACAATCAAAATCAATCTCACCTTCTCCATGACATTGAACTTTATTGCTATAACCCTTGCAATAACAGGACTTTTAGGACCGGTAGTAGGTGCTTTGGTGCACAACGCCGGAAGCGTAGCAGTCATAATAAATTCCGCACTGCTTCTTAAATGGAAAAAAAATAAGTTTTAAATTACTGGAGCGTTTTTCTATATTCTGCAGGTGTGAGTTTATAATATTCTTCAAAAACTTTATAGAACTGAGTACGGTTTGAAAAACCTAGTTCTTCAGCAATTTTTGATACAGGCACCTTACTGTTTTCAAGTAAATACCTAGCTTGTTTCATACAAAATGACATTCTGTAATCATAAAGACACTTGCCAGAATACTTGTGAACTATTCTGGCAAGGTAATCGCTGGAATAATTCAATTCTTCGGATAATTGATGCCTGTTTATACATCCGTGGTTTGATTCCATAAGATGTTGGATTTTAAAAAAGAGCCTTCTATCTATTTCCATATCACTTATTTTTTCTGTACAGATATAATATTGAGGTGAAGATAATACCCACAATATCTCGGATAGCAAACCCAGTATAGTATAAGAAGTACCAAAACGAGGTAGCAAAATTGAATGCAAAAGATTAAGAGATAATTCGTTTAGTTTTTTTTCTATATGAGCCTCTTTATAGTTGGGAGTAAAATCAAGATAAGCTTTTCTATCGGGGCGTTTTAAGTCATCTGCTACAAAATGGAACAAATCACTATCAAGAAAAGCTCTCTCTTCTGCAAATACAGAGCGATTTGCGTTATCAATCAATTCTTTTAAAAAATCAATAGAAATGCCAATAAACAAAAGCTGAGACTTTGAATTGAAGTTTTCAGCGTGACAAACACCTCTATTAATCAGGCAGGCCATTCCTTCCTGATATCTGCAATGAGTACCTTCTATATTTTGTGTAATATCCCCTTCCAAAACAATCATAAATTCATAATGATCATGGTAGTGCAGAGGATGATTCAAAAAAGAACTAACATGTCCTTCGTAAGAATCTCTTGCATAAAAAGACCCTTGTTCAGATACAGTTACTACATTCATATAATCTTTTTTCCCAGTGCCACTACAATATTCGTAGGTGATCTGATAAGGAGTATGCAGATGACTTACAGCACTATCTTCATCAGGGCGAACTACTGTAAAAGATGGATTTGGATTGATACTGGTGTAATAATCTTCAGAAACCTTTTTTAACATAACACATATTTCCTATAAAACGATAATAAACATATTCTATTAAGAATTCCCAAATATGATACAAATTATACCATAAAAGTCTGTGATTGTTACAGTAATCTGCCGTTTGCTTAGCTACAATTAATGCGTCAAATACATGTTGTAATGACAAGGTCGCATAACTATGACAGCCTAAATGCGCATAGGAGGTTTTGACCACATCAGATTGGAGGAAGGTATGAACAATAAATTAGGGCCAAAGGGCTTTTGGGGGAAATGCTACAAATATAGAGTATATTTGCTTATGCTGCTTCCATCAGTTATTTATACGTTGGTCTTTGCGTATTATCCTATGACTGGTATTGTGATGGCTTTCAAAAAATACAATTATTCCGGGGGCATTTGGGGAAGTCCATGGAATGGATTAAAAAACTTTGAGTTTTTCTTTAAATCAGGACAGGCAGGACTTGTAACCAGAAATACGGTTCTTTATAACATTGCATTTATAGTTCTTGGAACAATACTACAGGTTGCGGTTGCCATCTTTTTGACGGAAATTAGAAACAAACACTTTAGAAAAGTATCACAGTCAATGATGTTCCTTCCATATTTCATCTCCTGGGTCATAGTGGGAGTTATGGCATTCAACCTTTTTAGTTCGGACTATGGATTTGTAAATCGAATAATTACAGCTTTTGGAGGAGAGAGAATTTCATTCTACACTAAACCATCTGCATGGCCACCTATTATCATTTTTTTCAGCCTCTGGAAAGGCGTAGGATATGGTTCGGTCATGTATCTTGCTGCAATTATGGGAATTGATACTTCGATATATGAAGCAGCTGCAATTGATGGGGCTAATGTATTTCAGAGAATTTTTAAGGTAACGATACCTATGATAATGCCTACAATGGTTATTCTATTCCTAATGTCAGTAGGCGGAATTTTTAAGGGGAACTTTGATATGTTCTACAATTTAGTAGGAAGTAACGGGCTTTTGTACAACTACACAGATGTTATAGATACACTTACTAATAGAGCACTTCTTACAAGTCAGGACTTTGGAATGGGAGCTGCAATTGGACTATTCCAGTCTGTACTTTGCTTTGTAACTATACTTTTGGCCAATCACCTGGTAGGCCTATATGAGAAAGATTACACACTTTTTTAAGGAGGAAAGCGATGCCAGAACAGATACAGATTCCCGGAAAAGTTAAGATTGGCAAAGACGTTTATGTTTTAAACATTATTGCTTACACATTTTGCACACTAATAGCACTACTATGTCTCATCCCTTTCATTATGGTTTTTACAGGCTCTTTTTCGTCTGAGGATGCTATCGTCCAAAATGGATTTAGCCTCTTTATACAAGACTTTAGTCTGGATGCCTATAAGACAGTTTTTAAAGACCCTTTAGTAGTAGGAAAAGCATATGTTGTAACAATAATGTTAACTCTTTGCGGAACAGCAGTAGGTCTTTTCCTTCAGACTATGACCGCATATGTCTTGTCCCGCAAAGATTTTGAATGGAGAAATCATTTTTCATTTTTCTTTTATTTCACAACACTATTTAGTGGTGGTCTTATTCCATACTACATGCTGATGACCATCACCCTGAATTTGCAGGATAGCTATTTTGCGCTTTTATTACCACTTATTTTTAGCGTATACAATTTATTGATAATGAAAAGCTATATATCATCTGTACCGGAGTCCCTTATGGATGCGGCCAAAATTGATGGATGTGGTGAATTTGGAATCTTATTTAAAGTAGTTATGCCACTTATAAAACCGGCACTTGCAACAGTAGGCCTCTTTATTGCATTGGCATATTGGAATGATTGGTACAATGCAATGCTCTATATAAAAAGTGAAACAAGATATCCGCTACAGTATTTCTTGTATAAGCAGGTAAATAACATAGAGGGGTATAAAAAAATGCTGGCAAATACTGGTGTCAGCAGCACGGTTTTAAGTTCTGTATCACTTCCGACACAGACACTTAAGATGGCACTTACTATAGTGGTTACAGGCCCGATAATATTGGCTTTCCCATTAGTGCAAAAATACTTTGTACAGGGAATTACAATAGGAGCTGTAAAGGGCTAAATGATAAAATATAAAATTTTAAAGGAGGTAGTAATGAAAAAGAGGATTCTAGCAGTACTAATGGCATTTGGTATGACAGGGGGAATACTTTCAGGATGCACAAGCGGAACAGGTAGCGAGCAGACAACAAGTCAGAGCACAACAGATGGTGAAAGCTCAAATTCAGAAGAACTTGTTGTGGATACATCAGAGCATGTTGACCTGAAAATGTATCTTATAGGAGAAAGGACAGCTGATTTTGACGAAGTATATGCCAAGATTAACGAAATACTTGAAGAGAAACTTAATTGCTCTATTTCAGTAGATTTTCTTTCATGGGGAGACCATGATACCAAATATTCACTGCTGTTTTCATCACAGGAAGATTTCGACCTGATATTTACAGCATCAAGCTGGTGTCACTATGAACAAACTGTTGCGCTTGGAGGCTTTTATCCGCTTTCAGAGGAATTTATACAGACATATGCGCCTGATATTTGGGAAGTAGTACCAGAGATGGCATGGGAACAGGCCAAAATAAATGGAAACATATACATGGTTCCAAACTATCAGAATGAGTTTGGTCAGGACGTAATTGCAGTTCGCGGAGATCTGATGGAAAAATATGGTATTGAAGACATTACAAGCTGGGATGAACTTGTAGAGTTCTATAAAGCCTGTGCTGAGGATGGAATCTATGCAAGCCAGGGCGGACCAAGCTATCAGTATTTCCAGAATCTTGGTTATACAACAACTGGCGGAGCACCACAGGGCGGTGAACTAATTCTGTACAATACTCAGGATCCTGATGACCTGTCATTTACATATTTACTTGACTGGGATGGATTTACAGATTATTGCAAACAGGTAAAGGAACTTGCAGATATGGGTGCATGGTCTCAGGATGTGCTTAATTCTAATGATGAGCGCCAGGTTGGCCTTTTAAGTGGTAAAACAGCGACTCTTACATGGAACCTTGGAAGCGTAACAAATTATGGAAAACAGGCAGAAGCAGAGCACCCTGAATGGAACATTACCATTGTAGACCCTGTTGCATCACAGCCAAAGAAGGTTAATTCCTATATTAACAACGGCGTAGCAATTAATAACAATAGCAAAAACAAAGAAAGAGCAATGATGGTGCTCAATGAGTTCTATACAAATCCAGACGTTTATGACCTTGCAATGCTTGGTATTGAAGGAAAACACTGGGAAGCAATAGGTGATGACCAATACAAAGTGCTTGATGAAAGTGGTTATGGCGTAAGTGCCAACTGCAACTGGGGATGGAACAATATGACCATACAGCGTACTGAGTATATAGAAGAAAAAACAGCTGTTGATGAAGTATCAGAAGCATTATTGGAATCATTTAATGAGAATGTTAAAGAAGATCACATATATGATGGCTTCAATTTCGATTCTACAAATGTAGCAACACAATACGCAGCAGTAGAAGCAGCTGCAAGTATATATTATGCACCATTGACTAACGGACTTGTAGATGATGTAGATGCATCAATTGAAGAGTTCAGGCAGGCGCTTGAAAATGCTGGAATTAGAGATATAATTGCAGAATTAGAGTCGCAGGCAGCAGCATACGTGGCAGAAAAGCAGGGGAACTAATTAATGACGGGCAATACAGTTCATATCAGTGCAAAGCACAAAACTCAAGCTATTCCACTTAAAATAGGTGGAAAAGATTTAGAAGGAAATGAGTATGGTGCGGATAGCTATGGTTTGATAAAAAATGGAAGAAGATTTTTGCCTGTAATGGGAGAGTTCCATTTTTCAAGATGGGAAAAAGATGGTTGGAAAGAATCTATTCTTAAGATGAAAGCTGGTGGCATTCAGATAGTTTCAACCTATGTATTTTGGATTCATCATGAAGAAGAAAAAAATAAATGGAACTTTGAAGGAAACAGAGACATACGTGCATTTTTGAATATTTGTAAAGAACTAAAGATGCCAGTTTGGCTCAGAATTGGTCCATTTGCTCATGGAGAATGTCGAAATGGAGGTTTTCCTGACTGGCTTGTGGAACTGGAAAATCAGGGTCTTACACTTAGGAGTAATGACCCTGAGTATCTTAAATACGTAAAGAATTTTTGGAGTAGACTTTCCGAGCAGGTAGAAGGAATGATGTATAAGGATGGCGGACCTGTATTGGGAATTCAGCTGGAAAATGAATTTGGTCACGTAGGAGGAATTTGGGAAAAAGAAGAAGGCGCAAGGCACATGGCGCTTTTAAAGAGTCTTGCTATTGAACTTGGCCTAGAAACTCCATATTATACTGCTACAGGCTGGGGAGGCGCTCACGTTATTGATGATGAAATGCTCCCTGTGCTCGGAGGATACGTAGATGCTCCATGGGAACGAGGCGTGGCTGAGATGCCAGCTTGTGAAAACTTTCTCTTTATCCCATTTCATAACGATGACAACATTGGATCTGATAGTGGACATAAGCCGGACGGTTTCACATTTTCAGTGGAAAAAAATCCCTACCTTACCGCAGAACTAGGAGCAGGAATACAGGTTACAGGACATAGGAGAACATACCCATTTCCGGAGGATATTGAAGCTAATGCTCTATGTATGCTTGGAAGTGGAGCGAATCTGTTAGGCTACTATATGTACCATGGCGGAATCAATCCGGATGGGAACGGAGTAACTCTTGAAGAATGTAATGGCGGAGAATGGGGAAGTGATCTCCCAAAAAAGAGTTATGATTTTCTTACATGCATTAGAGAGTCTGGAGAAATTTTTACCAGCTATGGATATCTAAAAAAAATCCACCTGTTTTTGGAAGATTTTGGAGAAATGCTCGCTGACATGCCGGCTTATTTACCGAAAGAAAAGCCAGAATCTGCAGAAGATATGCACACCAAAAGAGTTTCGGTGAGAATGGATATAAATGATAAAAGCGGTTTTGTTTTTGTAAATGCCCATCAGCGCAAAAGGGATATGGATGCTGTTGAAAACCTATCAGCCTATATAAAAACAATTGATGCCGAAATCATTATTGATAAAATATCACTTCCATCAAAGCGTTGTGGAATTATTCCTTTTGGAATAAAAATTAATGGAAGCAGATTAATGGAGACCAATGCATTTATCCTCTGCAGGTTAGGGAATAAACTTGTTTTTTATAATTATCCAGAGCTAGGTTCGCAAATCTATTTTAAATGGGAAAAATCCGATGGCACACAGGAACTAACTGATAGAAACGATAATCGGATTATTATGCTTAATAGAGCTCAAGCTGATAATGCATATAGAATAAATGATGCATTATATATCTGTAAATATAGTGATAGTTGTATTTATCAGGATGGTAATAAGATTATTCTTATTACCAAACATGAGAATGAAGAGATTGAAATTGTTAGCGAAAACCTGAAAAAAGTAATAAAAACAGAAATACCTGGGTTAAATGATTTTAATGCTTCTTTTGCAATGTCGCTTGAAGAAAAAAACAACGTTACAGGCCAATTGCTATACAGGGAATACAATATCTATATTGATAAAATACCTGAAAATCTGAATCAGGCATATCTTGCGGTAAAATATTTGGGGGATAGAGCAGAGGTTTATAATGGAGACCATCTGATTGATGATTGGTTTACAAATGGTGGAGACTGGCACGTTGCATTAAAACGCTTTGGATATCCGGAAAAACTTTGTATAAGGGTTTATGATAGCAGCAATCATTTGCCGCAGAGTCAGTTTGATCATATGTATTTTGATATACCAGTACAAGACGGGTGTGAAATCCAAAAAGTTAAGCTAATACCGGAATACAAGATAGATATAGATGACCTGCTTGGGGACGGGGTTATAGATCCATAATCAAAAAACAACAATATGCAGTTAATAAGTTATCGATAAAAGATGAAAATAAGTTATAATAAAGTAAGGACATTTAATATGCTCCTTACTTTTTTTAATGCAAAAAACCGTAAAAGACTCTTTTGCAAGGAGAGAATAAACATGACTAATGCGTTGAACCTTGAAGGAAATATTTCGATATTTACCTCTGCTATGGGAATTTTTATGGTAGCAGGTTGCTGGAATATCTTTAAAAAGTGCGGAATAAAGCCTATTTGGGCCATTGTGCCAATTGCCCGTGAATATCAGCTCTCTCTGTGCGCAGACAAAGAGAAAGACGGCCGAAGATATACCATCTTTTCAGCTTTGGTATATATTTTTAATGTAATTTTAAACGTTGCCCAGGATTATAGCACCAATCTATATCTGCTTCTGGCAATACCAGCCCTTGGAGTAGAAGTAACAAGGACTATCTACATGATAAGAATATATTTAGGCCTATGTAAAATCTTTAACAGAAGACAACGCTGGATATGGCTCTTTTTGTTCTTTGATGGAATAGTTTTATTCATTTGGGGCGTTTCCCCATCCTTTGTTCCAAAACAAACAGTAGTAAACATGGCAGGCGTTGCTGGAGCCAAAGAACTTGGAACAGATATTGAAATGATTGAAGAGGGACTGACAGTAAATATCAGGGAGAGAAGCGTAATAGATTTCTTTAGAAAAAGAGTTCTTCTCAAGGATATACATATGCGAATCCCAAAGGGCCACATGGTACTGCTACTTGGAGGCTCTGGTGCAGGAAAGACCACCTACCTTAATGCTGTTACAGGATATGAAAAAGCAGACGCCAGTATAACCCTTAATCAGACTGATATATATCATGAATACTCCAAAATGATGTATGATATTGGCTTTGTTCCGCAGCAGGATCTTATGCGTGGGAATGATACTGTCCTGAGAACTCTTTCTGACGCAGCAACGCTTAGACTTCCGTCAAAAGTATCTTTTTTCGAGAGAAAAAAGCGTGTCGGAGAAGTTCTGAATCAGTTTGGGCTGGATTCCGTGAAAAACAATCTTGTAGAGAAGCTATCTGGTGGACAACGTAAAAGACTTTCCATTGCGATGGAATTTATTTCAAATCCTACATTATTTATCCTGGATGAACCGGATTCAGGACTTGATGGTGTAGTGGCCAGAAGCCTTTTTGAAAAACTACGTTCAATAGCAGATGAAGGCAAAATAGTTGTGGTTATAACCCATACACCAGACAGAGTAATAGACCTCTTTGATGATGTTATTGTTCTTGCAAAAGATGCTTCAAGAACAGGAAGACTCGCCTGGTATGGTCCTGTAAATGGCGCTTACGAATTCTTTGGAAAAAATTCTATGGAGGAAATTCTTTTGTCTGTTAACCAGAAGGACGAAGGCGGAGAAGGACGAGCTGATGAATTCGTGGCGAAATATGCAGACCGAATAAAGGAAAAAGTGGGGTGAGGCAGCATGAAAAAAAGTGCGTTGATCAGAAGAAGGGGAAGAATATCTCAGACCTTTATATACCTTGGAAAACTATATAGGATGTTTTTATTTCAGAACGACTGGAAGGTGCTTCCTATGGCAGCAGTTATTGCCGGACTTGTAGCCTTTGCTGTTGGACAGAACCTATTCAAAAATATGGAAGGCACGCTTATTGGAGCCTTCGCGTTTTCCTGTGTATGCGTTTGGAATGGCTTTTTTAATTCAATTCAGGTTATCTGTAGAGAACGAGCTATTCTTAAAAGGGAGCACAGATCAGGACTCCATATCAGCGCATATATTTCAGCACATATGATTTACCAGGCATCATTGTGCATTCTTCAGGTAACAATAACAATTGGAGTGTGCATATTCATGAATGTGTCTATGCCGACTCAAAGCCTTATAACAGCAATACCGCTTGTGGATATTGGAATCACGCTTTTTCTTATTACATACTGCGCAGACATGCTGGCGCTATTAGTTTCAGCTATTGCAAGAACAACGACGGCGGCCATGACTGTTATGCCATTTTTACTGATAGTAGAACTGATTTTTTCAGGATCCTTTTTTACACTACCTGATAAGGCAAAGCCAATAACTGATCTTACAGCCACAAAATGGGGACTTACAGCACTATGCGCTCAGGGAGATTACAATTCCCTTCCAATGGTGTCAGTCTGGAACAGCGCCGTAAAAATGAAAGACTATGAGATTGATGGAGAAAAGCCTCTTTTAGAAGTGCTTAGATATATCGAGGATAATAATAAAAGAGATGAAATACTACTGGAAACAGCCAAGCAAAATCAAAGACCCGAATATGCTTTTGACAGTGAAGTTGTAACAGATTGCTGGGGATGGCTTATTTTCTGGACTGTTATTTATGTGTTCTTGGCCCTGATAATCCTGGAATTTATTGACAGAGACAAGCGATAAATAAAGTGGGAAGCCTGCAAATTAATTCAAAAGCTGAAAAACCCGCTCTGATAGCGGGTTTTAATTTTGGCAAAAAATGTTGTAACAAAATTATTGACAACGAAGCTGTAACATGATATATTACAACTAACAGCTGTAACAAAATAAATTACAACGAATCAAGGAGGAATTATTAAATGAATAAAATAGTTGAAGAACTTAGAAAAACAGGAGTTTTTTATGTAGCAACCTTAGATGAGGACAATCAGCCAAGAGTACGTCCTTTTAGTTCTCTTACAGAGATTAACGGAAGTCTCTATCTCTGCACTAACAATACCAAGGACGTTTACAAGCAGATCCAGAAGAATAGCAAGATTGAGATCTGCGGCATGGGCAAGGATGGCACATGGATCCGTATAGCTGGTAAGGCAGTTCGCGATGACAATGATGAGTCCAGAAAGACTATGCTTGAGGATCCTACAGGACCAAGTAACCTCTATACACTTGGTGATGGAATCTTTGAGGTTCTCAAAATAGAAGTAGAAAAAGCTACAAAATATTCAATGACAGCTGAGCCTGTTGTTATTGAAGCTTAAGAGGTTAAGTATGCAATTTTCAAGTAAGCTGGCAGTCAGCACACATATATTATTAGCAATAATGGAATTTGATGGAAAAGAGAAGACTACCTCTGATTTTTTGGCAGGTAGTGTAAATGCCAACCCTGTAATAATCAGAAACATGCTCCTTAAGCTTAAGGAAGCAGGCATTATCAGAACCAAGGCAGGAGTGGGCGGTTCCGAGATGGCAATGGACCCGGGTGACATTACTCTTAAGGATGTGCTTATGGCAGTAGAGAAGGATACGGACTTTTTTAAATTCCACGACAATCCAAATCCAAACTGCCCCGTAGGACGCAATGTCCATGCACTTTTGGATGACAAATTCGAAGAGGCCAGAGATGCCATGCTTGAGGAACTCTCAAAGACAACGCTTGCAGATTTGAAAAATGACATGAATAAACTTATTAAAGAGCAGGAAGCAGGTTGATGTTACCTGCTCTTTATCTTATAGGAATTGCTCCGGAGAAAGGCGATTTTGAATATTATGAGATTTATGGCAACCAATTTTTGGGGAAATATGGATTTTCAAAATAAGACAACAATCGATGAAAAAATAGCTAAGTTAAAAGAGGAAATAAACAATGCAGATGCGGTAATTATCGGCGCTGGAGCCGGACTGTCCACATCTGCAGGCTTTACATATAGTGGAGAGCGCTTCCTTAAATACTTTAAGGACTTTGCTCAGGAATATGGAATAAAAGACATGTACTCAGGCGGCTTCTATCCCTTTACAACCCCTGAAGAATACTGGGCCTGGTGGTCAAGACAGATCTATATAAACAGATATATGGACGCGCCAAAGAGTGTCTATAAAGATTTATATGAGCTCATAAAGGATAAGGACTATTTTATTCTTACCACCAACGTGGATCATCAATTCCAGAAATCCGGCTTTGACAAAAAACGTCTTTTCTACACCCAGGGTGACTATGGCTTGTGGCAGTGCTCTGATCCATGCAGACAGGTGACCTATGACAATGAAGAACAGGTAAAGGCAATGGTTATTGCACAGGGATTTACCATCGGAGAAAATGGTGAACTCCTTGTGCCTGTAGATGAAAATGGCGATGCTGATTTTGCCGGATTAAAAATGACCATACCTTCAGAACAGATTCCATACTGTGAGGAATGTGAGGAGCCTCTTACGACAAACCTTCGAGTAGATGATACCTTTGTTCAGGATGACGGGTGGTATGCGGCAAATGAAAGGTACGGAGATTTTATCAGAAGACATGAAAACGTTCATGTTCTGTATCTTGAGCTTGGCGTTGGTGGAAATACCCCGGGAATTATCAAATACCCATTCTGGCAGAGAGTATCAGAAAATGAAAAAGCAGTATATGCCTGCCTGAATTATGGAGAGGCATGCTGTCCGGAATCTATAACCAAAAGAAGCATCTGCATTGACGGAGACATTGGAGAAGTACTAAAAAAACTGTAAATAAGGATAGGAGGAACTAAAATGAACCATACAGAGCAGAGATTATGGCTTATAAAAGAATTACAGAAAGATTCTTATGAATTTGCAAATTACAAGGTTCCATCCGATGCTCAGGGGCAAAAGGATTTGCTCAGAGCCCTTATGAATACCTGGACCCCGTCAGAGCTTGATGAGGAATTTTTGAAGATTCAGGATGAATATCTCACAGAAGAAAACAGGCTTTCCCAGATAATAAGTCCAGATGACCTGCAGACAGTGGATGGTGATAGACGCATATATCTCTGGCAGGGTGATATCACATGCCTTAAATGCGGAGCAATAGTTAATGCTGCCAATTCCCAGATGCTGGGCTGCTTTAGACCACTTCATAATTGCATTGATAACTGCATTCATTCCAAGGCAGGACTAGCCCTTCGTTACAAATGCAATTGCATTATGGAAAAACAGGGACATCCTGAGCCTACCGGACAGGCTAAGATCACTCCTGCTTATAATCTTCCTTGCAATTACGTTATTCATACAGTAGGACCAATAGTACAAGGACCACTTACAAAAAGACACGAAGAACTTTTGGCATCCTGCTATAGATCATGCCTTGATCTTGCAGCAGAAAATGGTGTTGACAGTATTGCGTTTTGCTGTATTTCTACAGGAGTATTTATGTTTCCAAATGAAAGAGCTGCGGAGATTGCTGTTAAGACCGTAAGAAACTGGCTTGATGAGACAGGCAGTCAGATGAAGGTGGTGTTCAATGTGTTTAAGGATGTTGATCTGGAGATATATGATAAACTACTGAATAAGAATTATACCTGAACATAAACGACTACAAAAGCTGAAAGGATTGTTTCCATTTTGCGCTAACGCGCATAGGGATGCAGCTTGTGGATAACACCTATCAGGTTGTAGATGGCTTCTTAATAAAAAACAAAAAACATCATCCCTTGGCTTTTGGTGAAACCTGCGTCACCTTAGCTGTGGATGATGTTTTATTTTTGGATGTTTTCAACCGCTTTCTGTGAAGCCTTCGCCATCAGGACTGCTTTATTTATCTCTCTTATGTTTATTTATACGATGGCAATTTTGGAAAAGTACAAAAATTGAAAATTTTTTTTAAATATTTTTTAGCTAACATAGATTCATTCCTCCCAAAAGAGGTCATCTAACGTTTTATCCAAAGCTTTGCATATTGAAATGCAAAGCTTTATTGTTGGATTATAATCGCCCTTTTCAATTGCGCTGATAGTCTGCCTTGATACATTACAGATTTTTGCCAGATCATCCTGAGACAGATCCTTGGCAGCGCGTGCTGATTTAAGCTTCAAATTCTTCATGAATCATTCCTCGCTTTCTTTTTTGGAAGCAACGAGTCTTACAGAAATGGCAATAGCCAGCGCATAAAAGGCAAATGCCATTACTGCATTTGTTGAAAGCTGTGAAAGGAATAAGTGCCAGAATTGAGTCTGAACTGTTTCACTTCCGGAAAGGCGAATTACATGGTCTATAAATGAAATCAGCTGGATGGAACCAACAACTATACATATTATCAGATAAGACTTCCAGTTCTGTCTCAGTCCAAAAAATGAATCATGTGAAATACAGTAGATTCCCCAAATGGTAAAACTAACCATTACTACAATTATCAAAAGACTGCTAAGAACATATTCCGGCAGAGCTGCGCCAGCTACAACATCATAGAAAATAATTCCACAAAGCATCGCAAGGGTTGAAAAATAAGCTATCTTATAGCCTTTGGCTCGAACACCTTCCTGCATCTCATCAAATTGTACGGAAGCCTTTCTTTTCCTCATAAAATAAATAAAAGCTACAATAGCAACATAGATTAACATCGCAAAGATTTTTTCAAACATAACATACCTCCATAAAACCAAAATAGTTAGTAACAAAATCAAGTCGACTTTTAAAGACAATAGAATTGTCTTTATGATTTTATGTTAGTATTGCATATGAAAAATGTCAAGTATATTTTACATTATAATTCATATAGATTACATTTTTCATAAAAAAATACCCTCCCTACCAGAAAAAAGTCTGGTAAAGAGGGCATTTGATTACCTGATAAAATTAGCTGGCACAGGCTGTATCAGTCTGCTCAGGCTCTTCATCCTGTTTATCATCCAGATTTCTGAGAATGTTAGCGAGGATAGCACCTGAAATATTGTGCCATACACTGAATATCGCACCAGGAACAGTAGCCATAGCAAGATTTGGGAATGCCGTTCCTGCAAGAGAAGTTGCTAGACCTGAATTCTGCATACCAATTTCAACAGAAAGAGCCTTTTTCTTGGAAACAGGAAGCTTTAAGAGACTACCAAGTAAATATCCTGCACCATATCCAAGCAGATTGTGAAGAATGACTACGAGGAATACAACAAAGCCGGTTTCAAGAATTCTCTGTGAATTGTGAGATACTACAGCAGCAACAATGAGTGTGATAGCAGTAACAGATACAACTGGAAGAGCGTCTACAACCTTTGTTACATATTTTCCAAAAAACTTATTGATGACAAAACCTAAAGCTATAGGAACAATAACTACTTTTATAATTGAAAGGAACATGCTTAGAATATCAACCTCAACGGATGTTCTTAAAAGCAGCCATGTGATTGCTGGAGTGAGAAATGGTGCCAATAAAGTATTTACACTGGTCATACCTACTGAAAGAGCAACATCACCTTTACTAAGGTATGTAATTACGTTACTTGAAGTACCACCAGGACATGTTCCAACGAGAATTACACCTGCTAAAAGACCTGCTTCAAGACCAAATATTTTACCCAAAGCAAAAGCTAAAAGAGGCATTATTGTAAATTGTGCAACACAGCCTAAAAGTATATCTTTAGGTCTTTTGAATACAAGTACAAAGTCCTCAAGCTTAAGAGTAAGGCCCATTCCAAACATTACGATCATAAGAAGGTAATTTACCCATGAGGTTTGGATCCACAGACAAGAACCTGGAACAAAAAGGGCCAGAGCAGCAACAACAAGTACAATGATAGCCATGTACTTACCTACAAAATCACTTACTTTTTTCATTACATTTTTCCTCCAAATAAAATAATTTATCGCTTTAAAGCGGCACTATAATAAATTCTATTGCTAAATTGCATAGGTAGCAAGAGCATATTTGAATAATAACTGTAAAATATTGTATTTTGGGGGCAAATAAATGTGAAATTGTACTCAGGTGCAGATATTGTCTGATATAATGAATTGGACTTAAAAAAGCATGATAAAAGGGAGGCACGTTGTATGTCTGGACAGATTACGCACATGGAGATTGCATACAGACTTGCGGAACGATTGAGTATTACTAAAGATAGGCAGCAGCTGATACTTGGATCAGTTGCTCCGGATTCTGTGCACTTTGCAGATGATTACCTTAATAAAAAAATACATTCGCACCTTTTTGAAAACTGCGGTCCTTGGGGAGACACACAGGACTATGATCAGTGGATCGTGAATATAAAAGCATTCGAGGACAAGTATGTTGCTAAAGAAAAAGACAATTCAAGGAAACTATTTCTCCTTGGAATAGTCATTCACTGCCTGACAGACTACTGGAATGATCTTCTGATCTGGCGCATGCTCCAAAAGAAAATGATACCGCCAATGAACTATGATGAGTTCAAAGAAGCATATTACCCTGAATGTATGCGAACTGACAGGTGGCTGTTTCAAAACACTAATAACGCAGGCGAAATAATGAAGCTTCTGGATGCTTCAAAAGAATTTGATTTTGAAGATTATGTCAGAGCAGCAGATATTTCCAAAATGAAGCATCATCTGATATACGAGCAGTACAATCTCCCTGACCCCATTGATGTATCAGGGCACAAGATTTATCCGTCAAGCCTACTTATTGATTTTGTAGAGGAAGTTCCTGACCGAATTATGGACCACTTGGGGACGGGGTTAATGTCATTTAGATAAGAATCCTCATAGTTCAAATTAATATCTATCATAATTAATTAGAGCGGAGTTAACGATCCATTTTGGAGGGATTACTAGTAAGAATGTGCAGCTACCGTTTTCTACTAGTAAGATTAAGACTTTGTTACTAGTAAAATCTGCGAAAAGCACTTTTTACTAGTATAATTCAGACCATGCTTACTAGTATTATTCCGCAAGTACTATTTTTTGCTAGTAAAAACGAGGCATTCCTTACTAGTAAAAAA
>JAZRKG010000068.1:0-6430 GCA_045646185.1 Butyrivibrio sp. | reverse complement strand
AAGCACAACAACTACAACAACTGATACTGCAGAAGTTGCTACAAGCGCAGCAGAAACATCTATAGAAGTTGCTGAAGGTGAAGTTACAGATGGTGAAGCTCCAGACGGTGAAGCTCCAGATGGAGAAAAGCCAGACGGTGAAGCTCCAGACGGCGCTCCTGGCGGAGAAGGCGGCGGTGGCTTCGGCGGCGGAAGTAGCAGCGAAGACATCGAGTATAGCGGTGCTGTAGAGATCACATCTGCAGACGAGCAGGAAGATGAAACATACGAAAGCACAACAGCTGATGAAAGTGCTTTACTTATTTCAACATCAGATGATGTTACAATTACAAATCCAACAGTTACAAAGACTGGTGATTCAGACGGCGGTGACAACTGCAACTTCTACGGTCTTAACGCAGCTGTTCTTGTAAAAGACGGATCAACAACAACTATTACAGGTGGTACAATCACATCAGATGCTGACGGCGCAAACGGCGTATTCTCATATGGTGGTAACGGCGGTCAGAACGGTGCTGAAGGTGATGGAACAAAGGTTATCATCTCAGATACAACAATCACAACAACAGGTGATGGCTCTGGCGGTATCATGACAACTGGTGGTGGTATCACAGAAGCATACAACCTTACAGTAGAGACATCTGGTCAGTCATCTGCAGCTATCAGAACAGACCGTGGTGGCGGTACTGTAACAGTTGATGGCGGTACATATACAACTAACGGACTTGGTTCACCAGCTATCTATTCAACAGCTGATATCACAGTTTCAAACGCAACTCTTACATCAAATCTTTCAGAGGGCGTATGTATTGAAGGTATCAACTCAATCACTCTCTATGACTGTGATCTGACAGCTAACAACACAAGCACAAATGGTAACGCAACATTCTACGACACAATCATGATCTACCAGTCAATGTCAGGTGATGCTGATAGTGGTACATCTACATTCACAATGGAAGGCGGATCACTTACAAGCCAGAATGGACACGTATTCCACGTAACTAATACAACAGCTATTATCAACCTTACAGATGTAACAATCACAAACGAAGACGATGACAACATTCTTCTTTCAGTATGTGCAGATGGTTGGACAGGTGATACAAATACAGCTACTCTGAACGCAAGCAACCAGGAACTTGAAGGAACAATCCTTGTAGGTGATGACTCTACATTCACTCTTAACCTTACAGATGGTTCTTCATTCGTAGGAAACATTGACGGAACAATCACAAACGCAAGTGGTGAAACAGTTTCTACAGAGGTTGGTACAGTATCTGTTTCTATCGACAGCGATAGCACATGGACACTTACAGCTGATACATATATCACATCATTTGACGGCGATGCATCAAGCATCATCAGCAATGGTTACACACTTTATGTAAACGGCGAAGCTTTAACAGGAACAAACTAATTTCATTAACATAAAAACATCCAGGTAAGACATAGGAAAGGGTGAGCACTTTTCACACAATGCTCACCCTTTTATCATTCTCCTACTCCAAATAACACTTCATGGAAAAGTCTTGTAGTCTTTTCTTTTCCAATTGCCTTAACAAAAACATCAGTAGAAGCGCCGCCATTATTAAGAAGGCCGCCCACATATTCACAAGTTTTTTTACACTTGGCTGCTTTGTCCTCAACCTTTTTTGCAGTCTCAGAAATCTTCAGAAAGGTTTCAAAATACTCTTCTACAAGAGTATCAAACTCGTCTGTTAAATCTTTTTTACCTTTAACAGTAATGGTCTGCGGGAGCTGAAGATAATCATACCAGTGCTCTCCAAGATCTTTTGGCGGATATTTCTTACTCTTTTCCAAAAGAGAATCAAATTCTGTAAGCTCTGTCTTCTCAATCTGTGTATCATAGAGTTCAAGAAGATTAATATCATTTCCCATTGCATAGATTCTGTCATAAGAAAATAGCGGCATGTCCATGTCTATAGGATTGATTATGACAGTCTCCATTTTCATAAGCCCCCAAAAGCCCTTGGCCTGCATAATTCCTACATGTCCCAGACCTTTTGCTTCATATCCTTTGATGTTAAAGTTAAGGCCTTTTACCTTAAGTTCTTCAAATTCTCTATTTTCCTTATGTGTTAGAGGATATTTAGAATTTATAAGTAATTTAATTTCAGTAATCATTATAAAATCCTCCGTAATACTATTTATTCAGGATAAGTGATGCTAGTCCTGCCTTTCTAAGAGCAAATGCACCGTATAACAAAAGTCCCTGAGCAACAATGTTAACACTCTGTGCTATCCAGTTCATATAACTCAGATTAAAATCCTTTGTTGAAAGATACCCCATAAACAACGTGCATAAGAATGAAACAATAAAAACAATTATTAAAATTGGCTTTTTGAGCTTTATTGCCAGCACGCACAATACCAGATATATCATGAACAGTCCTACACACATCAGTCCTACAAAAAAGAAAGTGCCTTTTACAAAAGGTGGTGCCACAGCCAAAGCCGCATTTTCTGTCTGCTTATGAACAATCATTGCCAAAATACCAATTCCCGCAAGTAAAAAGCCTATGGACTGGACCGGAAAAAACAGGCTATTTAAAGCCTGCAAATCACAAATTCCTGTAGCATATAAGAGCTTATAGGTTGCTTTCGAAAAGCCTGCAAACATAATATCAATAGTGCCTGCCGCAAATAATGCAAAAGCACCTTTACTCATTTTGGAATACAAATCCCTTTGCAGCATGATTGCAGCTACAGTAAAAAACAATACCGGTATATAATCTACAATTGCCATGGATATTGAAAATTGCTTCATACTCGTAACCCCCAAAAAATATTTTTCAACGTCAATTTATTTTTTATTCAGATGATAGATAGGTAAAAAAGGAATTATGATAGGCGTTTTGTCAGCGTAATCATTGTATTCTTTATCATCTCCATATCTCTTCATCTGACGTTTTTCCAGGCGCTGTGCACCATTGAACATGATGTAAACAATGCAGATATATGCTATTATTGCCATGAGCCACTGTCCAAGTCCTGTGTAGGTAGTAAGTCCTGCTATGAAGACACCTGTCCAGAAAATAATCTCTCCCAGATAGTTAGGACATCTCACCATCTTGTAAAGGCCAGACATGGCAACCTTATCAGGATTTGTCTTCTTCTGCTCAGACTTCTGTTTATCTGCAGCTGACTCAAGAATGATTCCGCAAAGAGAAATAACAATTCCTATTACCGGAACCACAACATCCTTTGAGCCATTAGTATAACGATACAACATAGGGCTAACCTGGGCCGTATAAAGGATTGCAACGCATACCCAGATTGAAATGCTGACAAAGATCGGAAGCTTTTTATCATTTCCTGTTGCTTCCTTCAGAGTCTTTCTGTATGCAGCATTTTTGATTTCTCTAACCAGCAGAAAGCCTGATAATCTGGCGCCGTAAAGCACAAATAGGACTGTCTGCAAAACAAGAAGCCACAGAATGCCTTCCCCATAGCCATTTTTCAGAGCAATTATGAAAACTGTGATTCCGCCTCCCGCAATGGCAAATCCATATCCTATAGATAAAAAGTAAACATATTTATAAAAACCTACAGCGCATAAAACTGCACTCACAATGCAAATAATAAGCAGATAATTAAAATACATACCGCTTTCCTCCTGATACTTTTTATTTTGCAAAACTATCCTTTATATACTGTGCAAAGCTCATCTCTCCATAAGTTGTAGAGCCCACCATCTCTTCTGTAAGAGTCCACTTTGAAAAACGCAATATAGCTTCTTTTCCATTTTTCTTAAGCTTATTTACAAAGGCCAGCACATCAAAAAGCCATGCCGGAGCTCTCTTTATTACAGGTTCCTTTCCTGCAGCTTCAAAACACATTTTCGCAATTTCCTCGTAGGAATATGTCTCTTTTCCGCCAACATCATAGGTCTTATTTTCATCCATAAGATGCTTAACTATGAATTCCCCAAAATCCTCAGTAGAAATAACGTTGGCATGTACAGGTTCTTTTCCAAGAAGCGTAACCTCGCCCTTTTCGATCATCGGCTTAAATACCTTTACAATGTCGTAGAAATAGCCTGTTGGACGGTGAATAACATAAGTCATGCCGCTCTTTTTCAGCTCTTCTTCAAAAAGATATTTTGCATGGAGCATTGGTACCTTTGGAGCCAGGTCAGCCTTAATTACAGAAATGTATGCAAAATGCTTTACTCCTGCAGCCTTTGCTTCATTTAAGATGTTTAGATTTCCCTGATAATCAATATCATAGTTGGAAACAGTAGCTGAGCCCTTTGTCAGACCTACGGTAGTAATAACAGCATCAGCTCCATCGCAGGTACCTTTAAGAGTCTCCGGCTTTGTAACATCAACCTTCTTAAAAGTAAAATTATCAGTGATTCCTATATCACGCTGCATCATATCAAGCGCAACTACTTCATGTCCTTCTTTTATGAGAGCCTTAAAAACATCTGCTCCAAGATTTCCATATGCACCGGCAAGTACAACTTTCATATTTTCTTATCCCCTTTCCATTATTCATAAGCTTACTTCTTTTTTTCCTGAGCACGTTTGTCATTTATGATCTTCATATGTTCTTCTGTTACCAGTTCAACATTGTTTTCTCTCGCCCATTCAACACATCCTTTAAGCGCTGCAGGCAGGAATACTCTTGGCACTCCCAAAAGGCACTTTAATGCGTCATCTGTAAACTTAATTTTGTCATCAGCTCTGTCTGCAGCATAACGTACAGAATCAAGAGAAGCTTCTCTTACCTGTAAAAGCTCAGCTCTCATTCTTCTCTTTCTATGGAACCAGAAGTTCTTGGAATCTCTGTAACCATAGTCTACCGGAAGTGGCGGGAAGTCTCTTGCTGTAACTCCGTTTATGATTGCATCCCTATATTTTTTCTTCATCAGAATCTTGTCTATTCTAAGAATGAAGTGAGCGCCAAATTTACTGGTTATTCCGTTAAAATCATGATATGGCCCTTCATATCCTTCAAGGCAGCCCGGTTTGTCGCTTCCAGCGTTATCAAGCTCTCTCATCCAGGTGCATTCAATAACTTCAATGGCATCTGTCAAAACCATTGGTCTTATATCCTCAGGATTTTCTTCCTGAATGAGGCTCTTTTCCATCTTAAAATTACACTTTGGCATTTTCTCTGAAGGCTTGTCTCCAGGCCATGAAAGCTTTACAGCCTCTTTAAAATTCTTGGGATTATCATCGATAAAATTTATAGCACATTTTCCGGTTCTCAGAATATTCTGTGCTGTATTAGAAGAATTGCGGCAATTCAAAAGCATTGCATAGTACTCCTTACCTGCCACATAGTAAGGCTGAATCAGTGAATACGGTCCAAGATTGGTTGTTCCATCTTCACATAGCGTACTGATAACAACAGTAGGCATAGGAAAAAATAGTGATGTCTGGTAAAAATTATCCACAATACGTAGATTTTCAAAACTGCTCATTTCACACCCTCCGCACATTTTTATTCTTTTAAAAGAGACCACATTGTCTCTCTAAAATTCAAAAATACTTTTCAAGAACAGTCCTTTGCTTTTCAAATGGTATATCTTCAAGCATCCAGAACAACATGGATTCTGCTATGTGATTAGCCAGGAAGCTACTGTCAACATCAGTAACATCCTGACAAATCGGTATTATTATTTCTGCTATTACTCCCCTTAACTGAATATGCCTTTGGGAAAAAACTGCAAAAAAACTAGCTTTTGCATCTTCATCTTCAAAAATATATCTGTATTTATCCACAAACACTTTCAAAGATTCATATATTTTCTCCAGAAACTCCATTTTATCTTCGACTTTGATGCTTCTCATTTTAGCCGTACATTTATGCCAGTCCTCCAGCATAAATGTGGAAATGAGAACGTCCTTGGACTTGAAGTAGTTGTACATAGTCCCGGTGCCAATCCCCAAAGCTGACGCAACTGATCTTATGGTCATTTTGGCATATCCGTTCTCATGCAACTGTTTCTGAGCTTCTTCTATTATATTTTCCCTAAGATTTTCAATTATCTTCGGCATAATTCCCCTTTATGAACACGTTCATAAAAATTATAACAAGTTTCGCAGCGTTATTCAACTGCGCCAGCGTACAATTGCGACTTTCGTTTTCACTTTTTGTTTTATTCTTGCTTTACTTCTAGACTTTCCTGCGGGCCCAGTTATTATATCATTGCAGAGAGCACGGATTATCGTTAGACTCTTACCGCTCCAACTCGGATATTATCTTCTGGCGGTAATGATATTTTTGCTTTACGGCCCACATTATTTTTGCATCTTCCAAGCGGTAAATTTTCTCCAAATAAGCTTAAATTTTTTTTATTTTCCTACCGCTCGGCATAAATATTTCTATTCCGAGCCGTAATTCCATCTTTTATTTACCGCTAGTAGACGTATCTTATAAGCTAAGCGGTAAGTTT
>JAZRKG010000067.1:0-1885 GCA_045646185.1 Butyrivibrio sp. | reverse complement strand
AGAGATAATAATCATTTTGTATATCATTTTTATGAAGAAGGACTTTGGCAGATTAATGATGATTTATATAGTTTAATGAATGAAACAATATTAAAACTAAGTAATGGAGAATTACAATAATCTCTTAAATACGCTAAAAGTGTTCATACCGGAAATGTAATGCTTGAGGGAAATTAACATATGGTAAAACTATACGTAGATATTGATAAGGTTAAGGCTAATAGAGAACAATACTCTGTCATGAAAGGACTTATAGAAGACTGGGGATATAGTCATGGATATTTAAAAACAGAGGTTGCTGATAATACTTCAGGAGAAACAACTCAAACTTATACTCTGATACCTGAAGGTATGGAGGATGAAAATTTTATAAGCTTGTATAACAAGGTGGTGGGAATGGCACTAGACCTTGAACAGACGGAGTATAAGATTAAAGCTTTGTTAAACAGGGTAGCAGAATTTTATGACATATTAAACGGCGAAGAAAAGCAGACAGAAATAACCGGACTTGAATATCTGTGCATGGGAGAACCTTCAGCAAAGGTTGCTTATCTTGATACTAAAAACCAGATACAGATAATAGTAAAATCCACATATGTGCAGGTAGAATCAGAAAATGAAAAAACAGCATTGGATAATTGCTGTGAATTGTTGGCTAAGCTACAGAAAGTGAGTGTTTCATATGAAGATGATAAAGGAACAATTGAAGAATGCGTAAAGAAACAAAAATATGTTGTTCCCTTATGTGGAGCTTTTAGCGGGTATGTAATAGCGGTAGATACATTCAATGAAGAAGTGGCAAAGATGATGGCTGGCATATCAGAAGATGAATACACACCGGTTACAACAAGGACCTATGATTTTGCCACTATGGAGGCAGCAGGTTGTGATGAAACAATAATAACCCAAATAGCTGAAGATGCATTGAAGCAAGCGGGAATAACAGAAGAAGAAAAGCTTAATGCATTAAATAATGGAATGTCTTTGTATCAATTAGCATTTGATACCAGTCTTGTTATGCAGGGAGATGCTCTTAGAGGAAATAATAATGGAATGAACATGTGGAAACTCGTTCTGGATGGAAATTATGAAGATGCGTTTAACACATGGGATTATTCTAATAATTTTTCCAATAAAGACAATACATTGGATATCTGGTATGCAATAGCTGATTACCAGATGACCAGTGTAATTATAGATAGCCAAGGAAATGCAGATTGTTCTGTATTTGAAGCAATGTTAAACGAAGAAATGCAGATGTCAGATGCAGCAATAGAAAACCTTGAAGTAGGTGCTTACTACATAACAATGAAGAAGTCTATGGGAGCAATCATAGCAAGTGAAATTGATTCAGATGTTTATAGCGAAGCATATAAAGAATACTCAAAGACACTAGCTTTATACAATACTATCGTACTTACTAATGCCAAGATAAATGAAATATCAGGAAGTTTTTATGATTCAAACTTTGTTAATTACTATGAAGTAAGCGACATGACGCTTAAGTTTGAAGGTGAAAAAGCTGTTGTAAACATAAATGTATCAGAGAGGCACACTTATTATGGAATGGATGCAACGACAGAAGCGTTCAATATGACAGTCCAATCAACAGAAAATATAGCATCAACTTTGCTGGGTGAATCGTTAATTGCGGATCAGGAATTAATAGATGCAGTAAAAAGTGAACAGGAAAAAATAGTAATAGAAGCCCTAAAAGGAGGAGCATACCTTGTAACAGATGTTGCAGGATATACAACAGGAGTGGGAGGTCTTTATACTGGAGTTTTAAAATTTACATTTTCAGCCCTGGAAGCAGACTATACATCAGAAATAAAAACAGGAGCTTCAGCTATTTCAAGTGCAGTCAATTTGTATTCAAAAACAT
>JAZRKG010000066.1:0-3633 GCA_045646185.1 Butyrivibrio sp. | reverse complement strand
AGACGATGTTTCACTAGTAACTCTCAGAATTTAACAATTTCTGGAAGAACTAAATGAAAAAACATCAAAACATCGTTATGTAAGAAATAGTAAATGATATTGATATCAGTTAACTGATTTTTCTTATCTAAATGACATTGGTCCAGGGCTTACAGAGCAAACTCTTATACCTTTATTTCCGTATTCATAAGCGCACTTTTGAGCATACCAGACTACAAAGTTTTTGGATAAAGCATAGGCAAAGCCTGATTTTTCGTACTCTCCCCTTGCAAGATTACTTTTCTTAATGGATTTTCTAAGGAAAGCATTTTCGTCAGTTTCAGCAAGGGCATAGGTTTTGGTGCTAATCAGAAATTTTGGCAGAATATATGCAGAGTTCGAAGCAATATCTACAATCACACCGCCAGGATTCATTTCTTCCTGATCATTTTCCATAAGTCTTGCAACTGCTTTTTCCAGCTTAGACGCTCTTCTTCCGGATATAACGATAATTTTATCTTTTGGCATATTCAGGGTAGCGTATAATCCCATTCCGCTTCCGCCACCAGTTATTACACATACATCTTTCATATAATTATTCTCCATTCTATTTAATTGCGTTAATAAATATCATTGCTATAAATGAAGAATAACCATGTTTGGTAAAACAAAAGTAAAACGATTTGACAAAAAAAATTTAAAAGAATACTATAGACTTGTTAGCCGTGGCTAACAGTTTTTTATTCAAAGGGGTGTTTTATGTCAAATAATAGTTTTTTAAATGTTTGCAATGTCTACAAAGCTTATGGCACAGGCGATAGCAGGCAGGAAGTTCTGCGAGGAATGGATTTTACTGTTGCCAAAGGTGAGTTTTGTGTATTACTCGGGCCTTCCGGTTCAGGAAAATCAACCTTGTTAAATATCATAGGTGGAATCGATAACGCTGACGATGGCTATATCTCAATTAATGGAGATAAGCTCAAGGATATGAATGAAAAGGCGCTAACCTGGTACCGAAGAAAGCATCTGGGATATGTATTTCAGTTATATAATCTGATTCCTAATCTTAATGTAAAAGAGAATATCGAAGTAGGTGCTTACCTGTCTGATAATCCACTTGATATTGATGAATTGCTTAAGACTCTTGGACTTTTTGAACATCGTTATAAGCTCCCTAATCAGCTCTCTGGTGGACAGCAACAGCGAACCTCCATAGGAAGGGCAATTGTCAAGAATCCTGATATTCTCCTATGCGACGAGCCTACAGGTGCGCTTGATTATAACACTTCAAAAGAGATTCTCAAACTAATTGAAGAAGTAAACCAAAAGTACGGAAACACTGTTATCATGGTTACTCATAATGAAGCAATTCAGCACATGGCAGACCATACAATCAAGCTGCGTGATGGTCAGGTGAGAAAAAACATCATAAATGAAAATAAAATCAGTGCTACTGAGCTTGACTGGTAAGGAGGGATTTTATGAGAAACCCGCTTACTAAAAGGCTTCCAAGGGAGTTCAAATCAAATTTTAAAAAATACTTAGTCCTGTTTTTATTACTTACCTTAACCATAGGCTTTGTATCAGGAATGTTTGTAGCAAATGACAGTATGCTTATTTCTGCGACAAATGCTCAGGTGATTTATAACATTGAGGACGGACACTTTGAGCTGGAAAAAGAGCCTACTGACAAGCTTCTTGATGCAATAAGTGATGAAGGTATTTCTCTTTATGAGCAGTATTACAAAGATTTTGATGAAGATCTTGATTTTGATGGTAATGCTGAAGCCAAAATAAGAGTTTTTAAAATAAGACAGGAAGTTAACCTGGCATGCCTTATGTATGGCAATATGCCAGAAAAATCCGGTGAAATCGTTATTGATAGAATGCACGCAGACAATCAGGGTATAGAAGTTGGCGACGTTATCCTCGTGGGTGATACTCAGATGACAGTAACAGGACTTATTGCCTCTGTCGACTACAGCACTTTATTTGAAGACAACTCTTCTGTCATGTTTGATGCTCTTACCTTTGACATTGGTTTTGTAAGTGCAGATGATTATGCAAAGCTTGAAGCCACTGAAATCTATCAGTATGCTTATAAATACGATGAAGCAACTGCAAATGTTGAAGAAGAAAAAAAGCTTGCCGATGACCTTATGTCCAAAATCGCAGTTCTTGCTGCTACAGGAACTCTTTTTGATGATGAGGATGAGGCAAAAGAATTTGCTGATGAAGCTGATGTAATAAAAGAAAAAGCTGATATCCTTGAGCAGGCTTCCGAAATCAAAGAAGTTACAGCTGATAACGCTGATCTTTTAAAACAGGCTCAGGAAATTATGGAAGAAGATATTGATTTTGATTATTGGAAAGAAGTTTCAGACATCCTGGACGAAAACGAAAACAAGCTTACAGATTTTGTTCCAGCTTATTTAAACTCTGCCCTCAACTTTACAACTGATGATATGTCTTCTGATAAGAATTTAGGCAAATATCTTTTATATATTCTTGTAGTGGTACTCGCATTCATTTTTGCCATAACAGCCAGTAGCATTATAACGTCTGAGGCTGCAGTCATAGGCACGCTAAGAGCATCAGGATATACAAGAGCTGAGCTTGTAAGGCACTATATCTCAATGCCAATACTGGTAACACTTATGGCCGCAATTGCAGGCAATATACTTGGCTATACTCTGTTCAAGGAGGTGGTTGTAGCGATGTATTATAACTCCTACAGCCTGCCAACTTATCAAACAATATGGAATGCGGATGCCTTTATCCAGACAACTTTGGGACCAGTTATCATAATGATCCTTATAAATATTATTGTAGTACATAATAAATTGAAGCTTGATCCTTTGAGATTTCTGCGAAGAGACCTTAGTATTTCCAGGAGAAAAAAGGCTATGCGACTTCCACGCTGGAAGTTCCTTAGCAGATTTAGGCTACGCATTCTTTTCCAAAACATTTCAAGCTACGTTGTACTGTTTTTGGGAATTGTATTTGTAATGATGCTTCTTGCCTTTGCAATTGGTCTGCCTGATACTTTGAAAAACTATCAGAATAAAGCAGCTGATTATGTTCTCAGTAACTACCAATACATTCTAAAAACAACTGTAGATGAGAATGATAACGAAATAACCACGAAAGAAAGTTCAGCTGAGAAATTCAGTATGAATACCCTTGTAACGGTTGATGGAGTAAGGATTGGGGAAGAAGTATCTGTATACGGATATATAGATAACAGTCAATACATTGATATAAGTAAGACACTTAGCGATAATGAAATCATGATTTCAAGCGCCTTTGCAGACAAATTTAACCTTGGAGCTAATAGCAGCATTACATTAAAGGAACAATATTCTTCTGCAAAATACGATTTTGATATCGTTGGCATTTATGAATATGATGGCGGTATTGCTATATTTATGCCAAATGACAATTTCAACAGCATATTTGATAATGAATCCGATGATTTTACGGGATTTATGTCAACAAATGAGATTACAGATATTGATGAAGACTACATCTATGCTGTGGTTACCAAGGATGATATTTTAAAAATCGTGAATCAGCTGGATCATTCGATGGGTTCTTTTATGGATTATTTTGCATACGCCTGCATTCTGGCTGCCGCGCTTATTATATATCTTT
>JAZRKG010000065.1:0-5650 GCA_045646185.1 Butyrivibrio sp. | reverse complement strand
CAACTATGGAAAAATTCCTGAGCAAGGGGTGAGTTTTTGAAGTGAAGCATATGTCTATAAAAACAACATTTCTTTTAATGATTAGCCTCGCCTTAGTCAGAATAAGTTGTTCCAGGTATAAATTAAGTGGGAAGTTTGAATTATTTATTTGAGAGATATTCGTCAATTCCCTTTGCTGCGGCCTTACCAGCTCCCATAGCAAGAATAACTGTAGCTGCACCGGTAACAGCATCTCCACCGGCAAATACGCCGTTTTTAGATGTCTGACCATTATCTTCCTGAGCAACGATACATTTTCTTCTATTGATTTCAAGACCATCCGTTGTTGAAGAAATAAGTGGGTTTGGTGAAGTTCCAAGAGACATGATTACTGCATCACACTCAATTTCAAACTCTGAACCCTCTACTGCAACAGGGCTTCTTCTTCCAGATTCATCAGGCTCACCAAGTTCCATACGGATACATTTAATTCCTCTTACCCAGCCTTCTTCATTTTCAAGTATTTCAACAGGATTTGTTAAGAGATCAAAAATGATACCCTCTTCTTTTGCATGTCCTACTTCTTCTTTACGTGCAGGAAGTTCTTCCTCACTTCTTCTGTAAACAACATGTACCTCTGCGCCAAGTCTCAGTGCTGTTCTTGCAGCATCCATAGCAACGTTACCACCACCTACTACAACACACTTCTTAGGTTTCATAATAGGAGTTGTTGAATCAGCCTTAAAGGACTTCATAAGGTTACTTCTTGTAAGGAACTCATTTGCTGAGAATACACCAAGTGCCTGCTCACCAGGAATGTTCATGAACTTAGGAAGTCCGGCACCAGAGCCAATAAATACAGCATCAAAGCCTTCCTGTTCCATAAGTTCATCAATAGTTGTTGATTTACCAATAACTACGTCAGTTTCAATCTTAACGCCAAGAGCCTTAACGTTCTCGATTTCCTTTTTAACTACAGCATCCTTAGGAAGACGGAATTCAGGAATACCATAAACAAGAACACCACCAGCCTCATGTAATGCTTCAAATATTGTTACATCATAACCAAGCTTAGCAAGGTCGCCTGCGCAGGTAAGACCTGAAGGGCCAGAACCAATTACAGCTACCTTCTTGCCTTTCTTTTCCTTTGCAGTCTCTGGCTTTAAGCCCATTGCCTTTGCAGAATCAGCTACATATCTTTCAAGCTTACCGATAGAAACAGAATCACCCTTAAAGCCTCTTACGCATTTACCTTCGCACTGGCTCTCCTGTGGACATACACGACCACATACAGCAGGAAGTGCAGATGATTCACCAATTATCTTATAAGCCTTTTCAACGTCATCATTTTTAACAGCTTCGATAAATCCAGGAATATTGATTGAAACAGGGCATCCCTGAACACACTGAGGATTTTTGCAGTTAAGGCATCTGCCTGCCTCATCGATAGCTTCTTCTCTATTGTAACCAAGACAAACTTCTTCAAAGTTTGTAGCACGTACCTTTGGATCCTGTTCACGGACAGGTACTCTCTTAAACATATCTGTTACCATTTCAAATCTCCAATCTGTGTAAAAGTTAGTTTTCAATACAAGTGAAAAATAACAAACAATGCGACTTAAATCATTTCTTAATCACAATTGCCGCAACCGCCGTGGTGTGTATTACCTTCCTTAGCTTCAAGGAACAGTCTTCCCTCTTCTGTCTTATAGAGTTTCATACGGTTCATAGCCTGATCGAAATCTACAAGATGTCCATCAAACTCAGGTCCATCTACGCAGGCAAATTTAACCTCTCCGTCAACAGTAAGTCTGCAGGCACCACACATACCTGTTCCATCAACCATGATTGGGTTCATACTAACTACTGTCTTAATACCAAGCTCTTTTGTAAGCTTGCAGACAAATTTCATCATGATCATAGGACCAATTGCGATACACAAATCATATTTATTACCTTCATCCCATAAATCCTGAAGGCACTTAGTAACATTACCGGTTCTTCCATAAGAACCATCATCTGTTGTAACATACAGATTACTTACAGATTTAAATCTATCTTCAAGGATAACAAGGTCTTTTGTTCTTGCACCGATGATTACATCGCAGTCTACACCTTTTTCCTTGAGCCATTTAGCCTGTGGGTATACAGGAGCAGTTCCTACACCACCAGCGATAAATACTATCTTTTTCTTTTTGAGCTCTTCAACAGACTCATCGCAAAGCTCTGAAGCCTTGCCAAGTGGTCCAACAACGTCTGTAAAGCAGTCACCTGCCTTAAGAGTTGATAATTTGTAAGATTCAGCACCAACTGCCTGAACTACGATTTCAACAGTTCCCTTTTCTCTGTCATAATCACAAATTGTAAGAGGAATTCTCTCTCCATCCGGATCAACTCTGACAATAAGGAACTGTCCTGGCAGACATGAATGTGCTACTCTAGGTGCTTCTACCACCATCTGAATAATGTTAGTAGTAAGCTCTTTAGCCTCTAAAATCCTAAACATTTTACTCCTCCTGAAATATGCTTTTAAAAATTTTTCTTTATTTTAGTAAACTGTATGATAACATGTAGTCACTTCGCCACATATGACTATAATAACAGTTAGAAAATATAATAACTTGAAAATGATATAATTTCAATGTTTATTTCTTTAAATTGTTAAAGTGTTAAATTGTCCTGTCTTTTTTAACAAATACTTGGCAGATTAAACAATTTATAATCAACGATTTGATAAAGTTATAAGTGTATACTGGCCACTGGAATCATATCCAAGCCTGCTGACAGTCCCATCATGTGTATTTACTGCATATAAAAGACCTGTTGCGTAGGAGGTACCATCATTATTCATGTGATTCTCGACTATGACATAGTACTCACCTGAACCATCAATTTCTATAACAGACTGATATTCATAATAATGATATCCGTTCAATCCTACAACCTTACCATCTGAATTCACCAGATATTTCAGTCGAACCAGAGTCTCTACGACACTTGATATAGCCTGGTCCGTTGAAATAAGTCTTGTATAAATAAGGTGATAATCCCTATAGGTTATTTCACTATAATTATTCTCCTCGTCCACAGCAACAAAAGCAAAATGGCTGGTTCCAATAGGCATTGAAATAGGTGCTGTATATATCTTTGAGGATGATGTAGGCTCTGTTCCATCCGTTGTGTAATATACTGTACAGCCTTCAACAGGTACTACAACAATCATAGTATTCTGACTATAATCACCGCTTTGTTCTACAACATCAGGAGCACTAGGGCCAGCAATCTCAATAATATAGGTCTGCGAAACGGTTTCACTCATATTACCTGAATCATCTATTGCAATTGCATTGATCACATATTCTCCGTCTTCTTCAAGTACAATCGGTGATTCATAAAGAATACTCTCGCCATCAACACTTCCGCCGTTGACTGTATAGTAAATATCAAGTCCATCTTCAGCAGTAATAGATACTTCAACAGCTTCCTCAAAGGTACCACCCTCTATAGAAAAAATCGGAATGGATATCTCACTTTTTTCAGGTACTTCATCCTGCACATATTCAACAGAAATAGCACTATCAGCAAGCGCGCTTTGATTCTGATCAAAACCTCCCCTGCTGAATACTACTATAATGGCAATAAGTAAAACCAAAGTAAAAATACTTGCAAGCACTGTTCCATAAACAGTTCCTGAATGATGTAAAAAAAAGCCTGGTCGACTCTTTTTCCCATTTTTATTTTCACTTTCTTCGCCCTTAAAGAAATCATTGGCAATTCCAAAAAGTGTTTCATTTATTTTATTTTCAACTTCCGGCTCGAATTCTGGAACGATATGTATTTCATGACCGCATTTGCCACAATACATGTAATCGTCAGGAATCTGCGCACCACACTTTGGACATTTCATAATGACACCTTTTTGTTGTGAAACAGGATATAGTCCTGTTAAAGACGATATCCCATATGAAAACTTTTCTATCTAAATAAACAACAGTTTTTATTTTGCTTCATGCATTTCGTATGCTTCATAACAATTATACATGAGCATTGCAATAGTCATAGGTCCTACTCCGCCAGGAACAGGTGTAATGTGGGAAGCTATAGGAAGAACCTCATCAAAGTTTACATCTCCGCAAAGCTTTCCTGTTTCAGCATTTCTGTTTATACCTACATCAATTACTACTGCACCATATTTTACAAAATCCTTTGTAACAAAACCGGCTTTACCAATTGCAACAATCAGTATGTCAGCTCTCTTACAAACCTCAGCAATATCTTTTGTTCTGGAATGAGTGACTGTAACTGTAGCATTTTCTCTAAGCATAAGCATCATCATAGGCTTACCAACTATATTACTTCTGCCTACTATCACACACTCTTTTCCGGAAATATCAATATCAGAACGCTTAAGGAGCTGTATAATACCGGCTGGTGTACAGGAAACAAAGCCCTTCTCACCAGTACAGAGCTTGCCTACATTCATAGGATGGAAACCATCAACATCCTTGGATGGACTAATTGCTTCTATGACAGCCTTATCATCAATGTGAGCAGGAACTGGCATCTGTACAAGAATTCCATCAACAGTATCATCATTGTTGAGTTTGTCTATAAGTTGCAGCAGTTCTTCCTGAGTCGTACTTTCCTCAAGCTCATAAGAAAGTGATTTATATCCAATATACTCGCAGGCTTTCTTTTTATTTCTGACATATACCTGTGATGCAGGATCCGAGCCAACAAGAATAACTGCAAGTGTTGGAACTCTCTTACCTTCTTCAATAAGTTTGTCTGTCTTTGCCTTTAGTTCATCTTTAATCTGTGAGGAAATAAGCTTTCCGTCAATTAATTTAGCTCCCATTTCTTTCTCCCGTACTTTATTATTATGCATTACTACCCTAAATCTTAATCTAAAATCAATGATATTTAGAACAATCCTGTTATCTTACCATTTTCATCCACATCAATGCCAAATGCTGCCGGTGTTTTAGGAAGCCCAGGCATTGTTGCAATGCTTCCAGTTAAAACAACCACAAATCCGGCACCTGCTGATACGTATACTTCTCTTACGCCCAATGTAAAGTTCTCAGGCCTTCCAAGCTTTGAGGCATCATCAGAGAGTGAATACTGTGTTTTGGCCATACAAACAGGGATGTTACCAAAGCCCAGCTCTTCCAGCTTGGCAATCTGCTTGGATGCAGCTGCTGTATAAGAAACATCACTTGCTCCATAAATTTCAGTAGCAACAGTTTTTATCTTATCCTTGATTGAAAGGTCAAGAGAATAGATTGGTGCATAGTTGCTCTCTTTGTTTTCAAGAGAATACAGAACCTTCTTTGCAAGGTCTTCTCCGCCTTCTCCACCTTTTGCCCATACATTGGCAACAGAGAACTCGCAGCCCTTTGACTCACAGAACTTTGAAACAAATTCAATTTCCTTATCAGTATCAGATACAAAGGAGTTAAGAGTAACTACAACAGGCACTCCAAACTTCTGGATATTTTCAATGTGCTTTTCAAGGTTTACAATACCCTTCTTTAAAGCTTCAAGGTTTTCGTTATTTAAATCAGCTTTTGCAACGCCGCCATTATATTTAAGAGCTCTGATTGTTGCAACAAGAACAACGGCTCCTGGATGAAGCTCAGCAATTCTTGACTTGATATCAAGGAACTTC
>JAZRKG010000064.1:0-4345 GCA_045646185.1 Butyrivibrio sp. | reverse complement strand
GCCAGCATTCTGGTGACAAACCAGCTTTTGGATTCCTATGGTATTACAGCAGATCAGCTTCATGAAGATGCCATGACAATTGCTCCGGAACTTCGCCCGGCAGTGATTAAGACAATATCTGAGACTTTGCAGGAAATGATGGGCGATGAGGCCTTTATGATGATGGGCATGCCGATTGCCCCACCAGAGAATGAGCCACTATTTGTTGCCACAGTTCCAGATAAGGTGCAGGGTGCTAGTGTACTTGCTTACCAGGATTTCATGGAACAGGCGGCTGAGAGGGTTGGCGGTGATTTCTATGTTTTACCTTCATCGATTCATGAAATTTTGTTAGTAAGAGACGATGGAAGCATGAATCGTGCTGACTTGGAAGATATGGTTCGCACAGTAAATGCTACCGAGGTTCAGCCGGAAGATATCCTCACAGATAGTGTTTATCACTATGATTCCAAGGATAAAGTCTTCGAGTTGGCTGAGAAGTTCGAGGAGCGTACCGCCGCAAAGCAGCGTGAATCAGCTCTTGATAAGCTTGCTGATAAGAAGCGTGAAGCTCCAATTCATGAAAGTGTCACTCGTCCTCATGACCGTGGTGGCGAGGCGTTGTAATGAATAAAAAGACAGGCAAGAAGCCCTCTGCCTGTAGAGGATGTCCTTACGGGAAGCATCAGCCATGCATCGGCTGGTGCACCCGTAAAATCCTAGAAGAGATGAGATTGTTAAAGGAGAAGAAAAAATGACGTTTGATTATTTCTATGGTCGCGAAAGCGACCTTTTTTCATTTGTACGAATTCCAAAGCTCCTGTTTAAGGAAGAACGTCTAAAGCGTCTGTCATCAGACGCCAAGATTCTGTACGGACTTCTCCTGGACCGTATGAGCTTATCCGCAAAAAACGGTTGGCAGGATGATGATGGCAGAGTGTATATCATCTACACCATCGATGAAGTGCAGGATGACCTAGGATGTGCCAACAAGAAGGCTGTAAATATCCTCGCAGAGCTTGAAGATATCGGGCTTATCGAAAAGAAACGTCAGGGCTTAACCAAGCCAAATCTCATCTATGTAAAGAACTTTTCATCTGAAGTGTTAAAAGAACATTTCCAGAAATGTCAAAA
Organism: Butyrivibrio sp.; assembly: GCA_045646185.1. Taxonomy (GTDB): domain Bacteria; phylum Bacillota; class Clostridia; order Lachnospirales; family Lachnospiraceae; genus Butyrivibrio. The sequence goes on along the minus strand of JAZRKG010000064.1, from coordinate 3,232 downwards.
TGACACTTCAGGAAATGTGGAATTGACAGGTCAAGAAGTGTCAAAAGGACGAACAAATAATACTGATAATAACAATACTGATTTTAGTGATACTGATTCTATTCCATTCCATTCTGACAGGATACGGCTCTATCGTGAGTCGCCACAGGAAAATGGAATGGAAGGGAATGGAAATGATGCATTACAGATTCGTAAAAATTATCAGGATTATGTGGCTGAGAACATCAGCCTTGAGATTTTAAAAGAGCGATATCCATATCAACGAGAACTGCTAGATCAATTAGCAGAGCTGATGGTGGATGTTCTTTGTTCGACCAAGGATCACATCTGTGTTGGAAAAGAGGACAAACCGGCACCGATAGTGAAGGCACAGTTTATGAAGATTAATTCCATGCATATTGAGTACGTGTTAGAAGGGCTTCAGAAGAACACGACTCTCGTTCGTAACACCAGGCAGTATCTGATCACGACGCTTTATAATGCGCCGCTGACGATAGATGCCCATTACGACACGCTTTTTAACCATGACAGAGCAAATGGATTGATTTAGGAGGAGAAAATGAGTAAGTCACAGGTGATTGCACTTGTTAATCAAAAAGGAGGTACCGGGAAGACGCAAAGCACAGAAAACTTAGGTGTTGGGCTAGCTTCTGAAGGAAAGAAGGTTTTGCTTGTGGATATGGATCCACAGGGTTCACTCACCATCAGCCTTGGACATCCGAAAGCAGATGAGCTTCCTGTTACCGTGGCGGACATTATGGCGAAGGTTCTTCGGGAAGAGCCAATCGCTCCTGGAGAAGGGATTCTTCATCATCCGGAAGGTGTAGATTTGATGCCAGCTAACATTTCTTTATCAGGAATGGAGGTATCTCTGGTAAATGTCATGAGCCGCGAACAAGTGCTAAAGGAATACATTGATTCCGTAAAAGGCAATTACGATTATGTGCTGATTGACTGCATGCCATCTCTTGGGATGCTTACCGTAAATGCGTTAGCTGCAGCGGACAGATTAGTGATCCCGGTGCAGGCGCAGTACCTTTCAGCTAAAGGTTTGGAGCAGCTGCTTCAGACAGTAAACAAGGTGAGGCGGCAGATAAATCCAAAGCTAAAGATTGATGGCATCCTGCTAACCATGGTGGATGGCAGAACAAATTATGCGAAGGATATCAGCAATCTGATTCGCGATACCTATGGTAGCAAGCTGAAGGTCTATAAGACAGAGATTCCACATTCCGTCAGGGCTGCAGAAATCAGCGCAGAAGGAAAAAGCATCTTTGCTCATGATCCAAAGGGCAAGGTGGCAGAGGCCTATAAGAATTTAACAAAGGAGGTGCTGAAGAATGAAGAAAGAGCGCTCAAACATTCAGCTGAGCAGTTACGATGATATCTTTGGTTCAGAGAATAATGCTACGGAAGCAGGCGCTGAACAGATCGTGGAGATTCCGTTATCGCAGCTTCATCCATTCAAGTACCATCCTTTTAAGGTCAGGGATGATGAGGACATGGAAAAGACAGTGGAATCCATCAAGGAGTTTGGTGTCTTAACACCAGCAATCTGCAGGCCAGATAAGAAAGGCGGATATGAGATTTTATCTGGTCATCGAAGACATCACGCATCAGAGATTGCAGGGCTTGAGACACTTCCTTGTATTGTTAGGGACTTGGATGATGATGCCGCTACGATCCTTATGGTAGATAGTAACCTGCAGAGGGAAGAGATTCTTCCAAGTGAGAGAGCGTTTGCTTTTAAGATGAAGTTGGATGCGATGAAAAGGCAAGGAGAACGAAGGGATTTAACTTCGTCCCAACTTGGGACAAAGTTAAGAAGTGATCAGGAAATGGCAGATGAGCTTGGTACAAGTCGTAATCAGATTCAGCGCTACATCCGCCTCACTAACCTCATCCCAGAACTCCTTGATATGGTTGATGATAAGACCCTCGGTCTTAACACCGGAGTGACGTTGTCATTTCTTGATGACTCACAGCAGAAGGATTTATTGTCAGCCATGGATTATGCCCAAGCAGTTCCTTCATTAGAACAGGCGCAGCGAATCAAGCGACTAGCCCAGACCAATGAAATTACGCAGGAAGGCATGAACATTATCTTATCTGAAGAAAAGAAACAGGACTTGGATCGAGTCACTTTGAAGCATGACACTTTAAAGAAGTACTTCCCAAAGTCTTATACGCCAAAGCAGATGGAAGATACCATTATCAAGCTACTTGATCAGTGGCAGAAAAAGAGAGAACGAGATATAAGTCGATGATTTTAGGAGTTGAAAAAACAGAATAGAATATTATAATATTTTTGCTGGATGCTGAAGGCATCATCAGTAGAAAGTGTTTATTTCAAGCATTTATCATATTTTTGTAGAAGATGTATACTGTTTTTTGAAGTAATCCGATATATTATATAAGTAAGAAAAGGCATGTGCCTTGGTGGGTTGACACCTAAAATCTGATATGTTTTCCAGACGTAGGTGCTGGAGGTTGGCAGGCAACGGAAAAACCTGATATTTTCCAGACATGGGTGCTGGAGGTTGGCAGACAACGGAAAAATCAACCACTAAATGGGAATGTACATTGCTACGGCATATACATTCCCATTTTAAATGTTAAGGATAATAGGTGTTATGGACAAAAAGAGAGTTATTTCTATAATTACTAAGGCTGCAAAAAGCTATCATGAAAATTTAGAAGATCAGAAGGTATTGTTTGTTTATGGCGTGCCATCTGAGGTTAAAAAGCAGATTGAACAGAATGCAGATGTAATATCATGCTTGGAATTCTATGAGGTTGTATTTCATAGATCGAATTTCCTGCATTTAACAGGATTAAAGCTGAATAAGAAAAAAGTTAGCTCTGCGATTAATTTCTATTCAAAATGTTTAGATGGTAGGTTATCAGAGGATGATTTTGTTTTATCCAAAGATGGTTCTACTGTGCAAAAATTAGAAGTGCTAGCTGATATGATGAATATTAAGAAATCTGCATCGATGATTGGTGACTTTACTGATGCAGGACCAAAGCTGTATTCAGAGAAGATAGCTGGAAATATATATGCTTGTATGGGGTTTGTATGTGATAAGTATTCTAATCTTAATGTACCAAATACGTTGTTAAAAAAAGATATTAGAGCCGTATCATCTAAACCTCAAAAGAAGATATATGCAGTTTTTAGCAAGGGTTATTCGGAAGAAAAGTATACTACAATTGAAAAATGTGATAAGTC
>JAZRKG010000063.1:0-6127 GCA_045646185.1 Butyrivibrio sp. | reverse complement strand
TGATAGCATCTGAACCAAGCTGAGCACCAACTACATTAGAACGAAGTTCTGTAAGCTGAAGCTTAAGTCCACCGATACGAATGAGTGATGCAAGGTTTGAAGCATCTTCATAAGATGACTCTCCAGTAATAACTGCCTTACCATCTGTGATAGCTGCCTGAACAGTAGGAACACTGATGAACTCGCCATCATAGTAAATACCAATTGATTCACCAGCTGCATAAGCTGCTGTTGTTGCTTCTGCAAACTTCTCAGCACCTTCAGTAGTAAATGTAAGCTCAACTACTGGCTCGTTTGTGCCAAGTGAGTTCTGCTGATAACCAGCTTCTGCTGAAGCTACATCTTCACCCTCAAGGACGATAGAACCATCTTCCTCGAGTTCTTCAATAGTCTTTGTAAGCACATATCCGATTGTGCCTTCGTCAGTGATTCCGAATGTATAGTTTTCATTTCCATCTGAATCTGTCTGAGCGATAAAGTAGAGATTACCAGGCTGTCCAAGTTCTTCAAGAATAGCATTGGCATCTGAAACACCAGGAATCTCGATGTTGATTCTGTTTGAACCTTCCTGATAAACCTGAGCTTCTGTACTGTACTGACTTACACGCTGCTGCAATTTGTAAATAGTATCTGCCATATCCTCTGAGCTAGGATTTTCATCTCCGCTTACTTCATAGGTGATACTAACACCACCTGCAAGATCAAGACCCAGGTCAATACTGGATAATGATCCTGATTTGTCTGCTCCAAGTCCGAATATTGCTGTGTAACCAAGTCCGCACAGCAATGCAAGAACTACAAGGAGACCTAAAAATGCCTTACCCTTTTTCATGTTGCAATCCTCCCATTTGGTACTTTATTTATTCTTCTACGGCTTCTGCCGCTTTTATCATTATTGCGCACTCGATACGCTTTCTCTGAAGCTCACAGCCAATTTTATAAGTAGAATTGATATCGCCATTGAAGTTGTATGCGTTAGCTGCACAACCACCGCTGCAATAATATCTGGCAAAACATTTAGCACATTCAGGTCTTGAATATACGTTGCTCTGCTTGAACTCTTCTCTAATGTCTGGTCTTGTGATTCCTTCAAATACATTACCCATAATGAAGTCTTCGTTACCAACAAACTGATGGCAAGGATAGAAGTCACCCCATGGTGTAACACCAAGGTACTCACATCCTGAACCACATCCGGATAATCTCTTAGCCACGCATGGTCCGCCAGCAAGGTCGATATTGAAGTGGAAGAAATTGAAAGGCTTTCCTTCCTTTTTTCTCTGGATAATGAACTTGGCAAGCTCATCATACTGCTCCATGAGCTGAGGAAGATCCTCTTCCTTAAGAGCATACCAGTCTTCCGGCTTGGCTACTACAGGCTCAACAGAAATCTGTTTGAAGCCAAGGTCTGCAAGAAGTTTAACGTCTTCACAGAAATCAAGATTGTTATGTGTAAAAGTGCCTCTTACATAATAACGCATTTGGTGTCTGCTTTCAGCAACCTTTTGAAATTTAGGAACGATATCGTCATAAATTCCCTGGCCACCACGTCTTGGTCTCATGAAGTCTGTAACTTCCTTACGGCCATCAATACTAAGAACTATATTGCCCATTTCCTTATTAACGAAATCAAGGATCTCGTCAGTAAGAAGTGTACCATTTGTAGTAAGTGTAAATCTAAAGTTTTTATTGTGTTCTTTTTCAATGCTGCGGCCATACTCAACCAGCTGCTTAACAACATTCCAGTTTAAAAGTGGCTCACCACCGAAAAAGTCTACTTCAAGATTTCTACGATTTCCTGAGTTAGCTACAAGGAAATCAAGTGCTGCCTTACCTACTTCATAGCTCATAAGAGCCTTACGTCCATGATATTCACCCTCATCTGCAAAACAGTACTTACATCTAAGGTTACAATCATGAGCTATATTAAGACAAAGAGCCTTAACAACTGTCTCTCTGGTTTTGAACTCTTCTACGTAATCTTCATATACATCATCTGTATATAAAACTTCGTTACTTCTAAGCTCTAAAATATCAGAAACTGCTTCTGCTACCTCTTCCCTGCTATAGCCTGTAACAAGGTTTTGGTCAGCGATCTGATTCTCAAGCTCTCTTGCAAGAGCTTCATCGGTTGTACCTACCTGCTCCTCTGGAATCTCTGCTGTTCCAAACCTATCAGTAAGAATCTTCTCTACAACCGGTATCAAATCATAAACAACGTCATCTACTACATGAACCGAGCCGCTGTTAACATCCAGCACGATGTCATAGCCGTTGTTTTTGAACAAATGAACCATAAAAAACCTACTTCCTAATAAATAATCAAGCCACGAATATACTGTAGCTCTTTCATCAAAACAATGTAATAGGCAGCGACAATTCGTCACTGCCTGTTAAATCAAACCTTTTTGATTAAAAAACTAACAAATAATCAGTCCTTAATCTGCTCACAGCTCTGGTTACCAACTGTGCAAGATGTCTTACAAGCTGACTGACATGATGTCTGGCACTCGCCGCATCCGCCCTTCTTCATAGACTCCTTAAGATTTCTTGTTGATAAAGACTTTACGTGCTTCATAAATAAATCCTCCTATCTTTAAAACATACATCAGTTACATGAAAATATGTCTTTTGTCTTTTACTCACATTAACTAATAATACCATATATTGCAATATAGTGAAAGCATTTTTTCTTAATCACTATTCCTGCTGTCTGCATCCTTATTGTCTGCAGCCAAGCCAGAGCCTTCACGGCCCTCTTTGTTTATAGCAGCTTCAGAAACATTTAATAAAACTTTGGTGATTCTGTTACCCTTGATGCCCCTGGCTGTAAGTGTTGTTCCATCCGGCAGTGTTACTGCTTCGCCATAGGCCGGAAGTCTGTCAAGCTGCTCAATCATAAGACCTGCAATAGAATCATAGTTCTCTGACTCAAGCTCTGTATAGATTGCATCATTTATATCATCCAGCTTCATATTGGCTTCCACCAGATATCTGTTCTCACCGATATTCTTGATAAGCTCCTCTTCATCAGAGTCGTATTCATCACGAATCTCTCCGACAATCTCTTCAAGAAGGTCTTCAAGTGTAATCATACCAACTGTTGCACCATATTCACTTAGAACAAAGGCAACATTCTGGGCCTTCTGTCTCATCTCCATAAGAAGATCGTTGGTCTTTTTGAACTCATAGGTGTAATAAGCTTCTCTAAGATATTTGGACAGCTCAAAGTTCTCTTTATCCTTTACCAGAATCATATCCTTGATATTTATAAGGCCGATGATGTTATCAGGGTTATCTTCCTCATAAACAGGGATTCTGGTGTACATATCCTCCTTGAAGGTACGCATGATCTCTGCGTAGGTAGCTTTTTCACTGATGCAGGACATATCGATTCGTGGAATCATAACGTCTTTTGCAACAGAATCATCAAAATCGAAAATGTTATAGATAATCTTCTTTTCATCACTTTCGATTACGCCATCCTCATGGCTAACGTCAACGTAGTTCTTAAGGTCGTTTTCTGTCATTGTGGTCTTGATCTTAGGATCAACCCTGATGATTCTCAGAACCACTGAAGAAATGGCACTTATTATGATAACTACAACTTTTAATATTTTTATCAGAAAAAGAATTATTCCTGAGTATGCAAGCGCCATGCCCTCAGACTTGGCGTTTGCAACTGTCTTTGGAACAATCTCACCAAATATCAGAAGTAAAAATGTAAGTACTCCGGTACCCACCCCAATCCATGAGCTTCCAAGAAGCTCAGTAACCATAACTGTTGTAAGCGAAGAAGCAGCCAGGTTTACCACGTTATTACCTATAAGAATGGTAGTAAGCATGGTCTGATAGTCTTCATTTATCTGCACTACTCTCTTAGCCCTCTTGTCGCCTTCATCTGCGAGAGCCTTGATCCTGATTTTGTTTACAACGGTAAGAGCCGTTTCTGCTGATGAAAAAAAGCAGGATAAAACAATCAAAATAAATAACGCTATAAATTTGACAGTCATAAAGTAAAAAAGAAATCTCCCTTCATAAGTTAAACAATTTTGGAAATTACATCCAAAACTTCTTTTGGCTCATTTATAAAAGTGGTTGCACCGGCTTTGATCAGTTCCTCTCTGGTCCTAAAACCCCACAGGCAGCTGATGCATGGAAGCCCTGAAGCCTTTGCCGTGGCAACATCCACATCAGAATCTCCTACATATATGCTAGTCTCTTTAGTAGAACCAAGCTGACGAAGCGCCTCTATAACTGTATCTGGCGCCGGTTTTTTGCGGACATTATCGCTTTGTCCAATTGCAATCTTTATGTATTTGGCAAAATACATCTGATTAAGTTCCTGAGTTGCAGTCATGTATTTGTTGGATACGATAGCCATCTTGTAGCCCTTTTCATAGAGGCTTTCAAGTAGCTCTGGTATTCCGTCATAAGCTCTTGTAGTGTCGTTGCAGTGAATCAGGTAGTGAGCCTTAAAGTCTTCAAAGGTCTCTGCAAATTCCTTGTTTTCTTTTCCACAAGGAACCGCAAGCTCCATGAGTCTTTCCACACCGTTTCCTACAAAGCTCTTTATTTCATCTAAAGTACGTTGAGGCATTGAATGCTTTTCAAGAGCATAGTTTACTGATTTTTTAAGGTCCTCAAGTGTGTATAAAAGTGTTCCATCCAGGTCAAAAATAATTGTGTCAATATTTTTCATTTAAGCTGTAATCTCCAATTTCCTGATTGCGGAGCGTCTTGCAAAGTAATAGCATATGAAATGCACGCATGCAGTAATTGCCCAGGATACAGGATATGATATATAAAGTGTTCTAAGGGTATGGCTGTACTGAAATACAGTCAGTATCCATATTATTCTGAATCCGCAGGCACCTGCCAGAGAGACGATCATCGGCATAACCGAATATCCAAGTCCTCTCAGAGCACCGCAAACTACATCCATAATACCACATAGGCAATAGGTAGTACAAATAATGGCAAGTCTGTTTACAGCATAGCTGATAGCCTCCTGATCGCTGGTATATATGGACGCCAGGTTGTATCCAAAGTAATAGAAAAGATTGCCCATAACCAGGCCAATCACTGTTACAACTGCTACGCAGGTAAAGAGTACCTTGTTTAATCTCTCTATTTTCTTGGCACCATAGTTCTGACTCATAAAGGATACAGAAGCCTGCGCCAATGCATTCATGGACACATAGACAAAGCCTTCAAGGTTAGATCCAGTAGCATTTCCAGACATGGCGATATCTCCAAAGCTGTTTACAGAAGACTGAATCAGTACGTTGGAAAAAGAAAACAGCGAGCTCTGGATACCTGCCGGCAGGCCAATAGATATGATTCTCCTGAGCTTATCCGGACAAACACGGATACTGGTCAGGACAAGTCTGTAGATGTCATCCTGTCTCATAAGGCATCTGACAATAAGTGCTGCAGAAAGTCCCTGAGAAATAATGGTAGCGAGAGCAACGCCTGCCACATTCATCCCAAGCCCGATTACAAAAATAAGGTTAAGAATAACATTTACTACTCCTGCTATCATAAGGTAATAAAGCGGTCTTCTGGTATCTCCTACCGCCCTTAAGATAGCACTGCCAAAGTTGTATATAAGAATAAGAGGCATTCCTGCAAAATAAATTCTCATATACAAAATAGAATATTCAATAACTGTGTCAGGAGAACCCATAAGTGTCAGAAGTGGTCTTGCCAGTGTAATTCCTATAACTGCAAGAGCAAGTCCTCCAAGGACACTAAGCGCCATGGAGGTGTGAACCGTCTCCTCTGTAGCTTTCTGATCATTCATGGCGTAGTATCTCGCCACCAGTACGTTTGCTCCAACTGACAATCCCATTACAAGACTTACCAGAAGGTTTATAAGTGAGCTTGTACTTCCAATAGCCGCAATATATGTAGCACCACTTTCTCCGGTGAATTGTCCGACTACAACTATATCAGCTGCATTGAACAAGAGCTGAAGAATGCTTGAAATAATCAGCGGGATAGAAAAAATCAGAACCTTTCCAAGTAGACCTCCGCTGGTCATGTCGATTTCATATTTTCCTCTTTTTTTGACAGCAACATCCGCCATTACAATTAAACCTCTAACATATTTATGATAAAATAA
>JAZRKG010000062.1:0-2544 GCA_045646185.1 Butyrivibrio sp. | reverse complement strand
GTAGTTTCAACAATGAATTATTAAATAAACTGGCTTATTAATTTGACCATATCTTACCTTAATTGTTTTGGCATGAATTGTAGGATATGGTCTTTTTAGCTTTAAGAATAGGAGAGATTTCTATGAATAATCAATATGATGTAATTATTATTGGCGCAGGTCCTGGTGGTATTTTCTGCGCATACGAGCTTAAGGAAAAGAAGCCTGATATAAAGGTTCTTATTATTGAAAAGGGTCGTTCCATCGAAAAAAGACAGTGCCCTAAGAGAGTTACAAAGCAGTGCGTAGGTTGCAAACCATGCTCTATTACTACTGGTTTTGCCGGCGCAGGAGCTTTCTCAGATGGTAAGCTTTCGCTGTCTCCAGACGTTGGTGGTACTCTGCCGGAGATTCTTGGATATGATGTGGCATCAGCTCTTATAAAGGAGTCAGATGATATTTATCTTAAATTTGGTGCAGATACCAATGTATATGGTCTTGATAAAGAAAAAGAGATCAGAGAGATTCGCAGAAAAGCTATCGATGCTAACCTTAAACTTGTAGAGTGCCCTATTAGACACCTCGGAACTGAGGAAGGATACAAGATTTATTCCAAGCTTCAGCAACATCTTATGGATAAAGGTGTTGAGCTTATCTTCGATACCATGGTTGAAGAGATAATTGTTGAAGATGGAGTTGCAACAGGTGTGAAGACAGATAAAGGCGATGTATTTACAGCTCCAGAGATTGTTAGTGCTGTTGGTCGTGAAGGTGCTGACTGGTTTAGAAGCAAATGTGAGGAAATTGGCATTGAGACCAAGCCTGGAACAGTAGATATTGGTGTCAGAGTAGAGGCAAGAGATGAGGTTATGCAGTTCTTAAATGAAAACCTCTATGAAGCAAAGCTTATTTACTACGCAAAAACTTTTGATGATAAGGTAAGAACCTTCTGTACAAATCCATCTGGTGAGGTTGCAACAGAGTATTATGAAAATGGTCTTGCAGTAGTTAATGGACATGCTTACAAGGGCAAAGAGTTCAAGACAAATAATACTAACTTTGCACTTCTTGTATCCAAGAACTTTACAAAGCCTTTCAAAACACCTATCGAATATGGTAAAAAGATTGCAGAGCTTTCCAATATGCTTTGCGGTGGAAAGATTCTTGTACAGACCTATGGCGACTTTAAGAGAGGCAGAAGAACAACAGAAGAGAGACTTTGCAGAAATAACCTGATTCCAACTCTGAAGGATGCTGTACCTGGAGATCTTTCGCTGGTATTCCCTCACAGAATCATGGTTGACCTTGATGAAATGATTCAGGCTCTTGATAAAGTTACTCCTGGACTTGCATCTGACGAAACTTTATTATACGGTGTAGAGGTGAAGTTCTATTCCAATAAGGTAATAGTAAATAAAGACTTTGAAACAAGTATAAAGGGACTTAGGGCAATTGGAGACGGTGCCGGTATTACAAGAGGCCTGCAACAGGCAAGTGCTAACGGTATCAGTGTTGCCCGCAGCATAATACAAAGCATGTAAGGAATATATATGAGAAAAATTCTGGCTGTTATATTGATGGCAGTAATGCTGACAGGATGCGGATTGTCAGAGAATACCAAAATTGTTCTGACCACCGGATTTGGAAGTGATGAGGTTTTTAGAATAGAAGACTCATCCTGTTCTTTATCCGAAGTAATGGTGTATCTTGTAAATATGCAAAATGAATATGAAAGCTCTCTGGGTAGTGAAATCTGGAACATTTCTCTTGATGAAAATGTTTCGATGGAAGACAGACTTAAGGAAAAGGCTTTGTCTTCAATTGCCCAGATAAAGACAATGGTTCTTTTGGCAGAGATCAATGAGGTTACTTTGGATGAAAGCGAGATTGAACTGGCTACCCTGGCTGGCAGCGAATATTATGCTTCTTTAAACGAAGATGAAATTGTTGCCATGCATAATATTACTGAAGAAACAATTGTTAACCTTTATTCTGATTATGCTCTGGCTAATAAGGTATATGAGTACATTATCAAGGATATTAATCCTGAAATAAGTGATGATGAAGCCAGAACCATTACTGTAGAACAAATATTGATCAAAACTTATTCTCTTGATGAATCTGGCCAGAGAGTAGAAATGTCTGCGACAGATAAGGCAGCAGCGTATTCAGAGGCAAAGAACATCCTTGAACAGATTGAAGACGGGGCCAGCTTTGAGACTCTTATGGATGAGTATAGCGAAGCAGACGAGGCGACTATTTCTTTTGGCAAAGGTGAAAAGAACAGCGATTATGAAGAGGCTGCTTTTAACCTCGGTACTGATGAAGTCAGTGATATTGTTGAAACTGAAGATGGTTATTATATCATAAAGTGTATAAGTACCTTTAACCGTGAAGAAACAGAGGCTAACAAGGTCAAAATCGTAGAAATGCGAAGAGCACAAGTTTTTAGTGAGCACTATGATGAATTTATTTCAAATATATCCAGAGACATCAATACAGATCTATGGGAAAGTGTAACGCTTCCAACGGGAGAAAATATTAATACAGACAGTTTTTTTGATG